>JBJMPM010000057.1:0-44403 GCA_045803205.1 Longimicrobiaceae bacterium | reverse complement strand
GACGGCACCGACAACTTCCCCACCCGCTACCTGCTGAACGACGCCTGCGTGCTGGCCGGGAAGCCGAACGTCTACGGCTCCATCCTGCGCTGGGAGGGGCAGGCCTCGGTGTTCCGGGCCGGCCACGGTCCCTGCTACCGCTGCCTCTTCGCCGAGCCGCCCCCCCCGGGGATGGTGCCGAACTGCGCCGAGGGCGGCGTGCTGGGGGTGCTCCCGGGGATCGTCGGCTCCATCCAGGCGGCGGAGGCGCTCAAGCTGCTGCTGGGGGCCGGCGAGACGCTGGTGGGGCGTCTCTTGATCTTCGACGCGCTGCGGATGAAGTTCCGGGAGATGCGCCTGCGGCGGGACCCCGCCTGCCCCGCCTGCGGCGACCATCCCGTGATCCGCGAGCTGATCGACTACGAGCGCTTCTGCGGGCTCGCCCCCGCGGCGCCCTCCGGCCGGAGCGACATGCACGACGACGACGGCATTCCCGCCATCACCCCCGCCGAGCTGAAGGCGCGGCTCGACCGCGGCGACCGCATCAGCATCATCGACGTGCGCGAGCCGTTCGAGTGGCAGATCGGCAACCTGGAGGCGCACGGCGCGCGGCTCATCCCGCTCGGCCAGCTCCCCGCGCGCGTGGACGAGATCGACCCGGCCGACGAGGTGGTGCTGCAGTGCCGCTCCGGCGGGCGCAGCGCCCAGGCGCTGGAGTACCTGCGCGCGCGCGGGTACCCGCGGCTCTGGAACCTCGAGGGCGGCATCCTCGCCTGGGCCGACCAGGTGGATCCCTCCATCCCGAAGTACTGACCCATGCCTCCGCGCCCGGCGCCGCCCGCGCCGCCGCTGATGCCCGTCGGGTACCTGCTGCTGGGGATGGTCCTGCTGCTGGTGGGCCTCGGCTGCGCCGCCACGGCGGCGACCATCGACGACGTCGTGGGCCGCGCGGTGTTCGGCCTGGTCGCCATGCTGTCGCTGCTGCTGGTCGAGGCCCTCTGGTGGGTGCGGCCGTGGGTGGGCCGTGCGGTGGATGCCTGGACGGCCGGGTGCGTGGGGTCGGCGCTCATCCCCATCTTCGTGGCCGCGACCGACGGCGCGGGGTTCGGCGTGTTCGCGGTGGTCTCGCTCGTGGTGCTCGCGCTGGTGGGGCTCCCCTGCGCGGTCGCCCGCTGGTACGTGCGCGACCGCGCGGCGCGGCTGGGGCTCCTGCCCGGGCGCGTCCCGTGAGCCGCCTGACCGCGATCCGGCCCACGGGCTACACCCTGCTCGCCCTCTGCCTGGCGCTGCAGGCGCTGGCGATCGCCGCGCTCATGCTGGGCGGCGAGATCGTGCCCCTGCCCGCGCCCGGTCGGAACGCGTTCGCCCCGGTGGTGGCCGTGTTCGCCGCCGTGGCCGCGGAGTCGCTCTGGTTCTGCCGCCGCTGGGTGGTGCGCGCGTGCGTGGCCTACGTCTGCGCCTCCGCCCTGGCGGCGGTGGGCTCCTCCGCCCTCGACGGCGGGCTGATGCCGGGCGAGGCGGTGTCCTCCATCATCGCCCGGCTGGTGATCGTCGCCCTCCCGCTGATGTACGTGCACCGCCGCGCGACGAAGCTCTTCGCGCAGCCGGCGCCGGCGCCCGTCCTTCCGCCCCAGCCGTAGCCGAGGCGAACGATGAATCGCGCCCGCCCCGACGGCTTCGGGTTCCTCGCCATGTGCGCGCTGGCGTGCGCCTGCGTGATGGCGGGCAGTCTCGGCCTCGGCAGCGGGGGTCCGCCGCCGGTGCGCTTCGCCGTGGGCGCCACCGGTGCGCTCGCGCTCGTCACCGCCGAGGCGCTGGCATACGTGCGGCCCTGGGCCTTCGGTGCGTCGCTCGCGTTCGCCGGGACGTTCTTTGCCCTGCTCGGGGTCATGGTGCCGTACATCGAAGCCATCGCGGTCCTCGCGGTCATGGCCGGGATCTTCATTCTCATCGCACTCGTGATCGTGTTTCGCGGGATGTGCTCCCTCTCCACCCCGGCCCCGCGCCTCCAGCGGCGCCGGGTGCCCTGAGCGCGCCGGTGCAATCAACTCCCATGCAGGCAGCCTCGACTCTCGATCCCGCCGTCGTGCTCCCCACCGCCGACGACGTGCGCGCCGCGGCCGAGCGGCTGCGCGGCGCCGCCCACCGCACGCCGGTGCTGACCTCGCGCACGCTGGACGAGATGACGGGGGCCGCCGTCTTCCTCAAGTGCGAGAGCTTCCAGCGGGGCGGCGCCTTCAAGTTCCGCGGCGCGTTCAACGCGGTCTCGAAGCTTTCGGCGGAGGAACGGGCGCGCGGGGTGCTCGCCTACTCGTCCGGCAACCACGCGCAGGCGGTGGCGCTCACGGGGCGGCTGCTGGGGGTGAAGACGGTGGTGGTGATGCCGCAGGATGCGCCCGGCGCCAAGATCGACGGCACCCGCGGCTACGGCGCCGAGGTGGTGCTCTACGACCGCCATGGCCGCTCGCGCGAGGAGATCGCCGCCGAGCTGCAGCGGGAGCGGGGGATGACGCTCATCCCCCCCTACGACCACCCCGACGTGATCGCGGGGCAGGGGACGGCCGTGCTGGAGCTGCTGGAGGAGACGGGGCCGCTGGAGGTGGTGATGACCCCCTGCGGCGGCGGCGGGCTGCTGAGCGGCACCGCGCTCGCGGCGAAGTCCGCCGCCCCCGGCGTGCGCGTGGTCGGCGTGGAGCCCGAGCTGGCCGACGACGCCACGCGCTCCTTCCGCACCGGCGAGCTGGCCACCGTCCACAACCCGCCCACCATCGCCGACGGGCTGCGCACGCCCTCGCTCGGCCGCTACACCTTTCCGCTCGTCCGCGCGAACGTCGACGAGATGCGCACCGTCTCCGACCGCGAGATCGTCGAGGCGATGCGCTTCCTGTGGACGCGGATGAAGCTGGTGGTCGAGCCCTCCGGCGCCGTCCCCTTGGCCGCCGTGCTCGCCGACCCCGATGCCTTCCGCGGCCGTCGGGTGGGGATCGTGATCAGCGGCGGCAACGTCGACCTCGCCGCCGCCTGCGAGCTCTTCGCGCAGCCCTGAGCCTGCCGTGAGCACGAGGGTGGGCGGATGAATCCGCGGCAACAACCACACGAAGTCCGCCTGCGCGGACTACCGGCTGCAGCGAGACCGGGGTTCGCCGGGCGCGCTACGAGCTTCCCGGCAGCCGAGGGGCCGTGGACCTCGGCCGCGGGTGGGCCAGTCGCGTGCTCCGCAATGGAGGCGGCACGGAGGGTGGGAGTCCGCGCAGGCGGACTTCGTGTGGTTGTTGCAGCGATTTTAATCGCCCTGCCTTTGTCGTGGCGGACGATCCGCGTCTCTGCGTGAGGCGCCGTTTTCAGTCGAAGACGGGCGGAGGAAAGTGGCGGGCGTGCTCGGCCAGGGCGGCGAGCGCGCCCGCCAGCGTCGCGGACAGCTCCGGGTCCGCGGCGATCCCCGCCGCGTCCAGCCCTCTGCCGGCGAGCGGGAGCGCCACGCTGGCTCCCTCGACCACGACGCCCGACATCGTCGCGACGGTCTCCGCGAGCTGCGCCTGCGCGTGGACGGAGCGCGGCGACGCGTTCACCAGCGCCACCGGCTTGCCGACGAACTCGGGGCCGCCCACCAGCCAGTCGAGCGCGTTCTTCATCGACCCCGGCACCCCGTGCGCGTACTCGGGGCTGCAGACGAGCAGGGCATCCGCATCCCCCACCGCCGCGCGCAGCTCCGCGACGGCGGGCGGAAGCACGCCCATCTCCACGTCCGGGTTGAAGTGCGGCAGCTCGCCGAGGCCGCGGTAGATCACCACTTCGAGCTCGGACGGGGCGAGCAGCCGTGCCGCCTCGATCACCGCGGTGTTGGACGATGCGGCGCGCAGGCTGCCGGAGATCGCGAGGATGCGCACGTAGCCGAGGGGGTGGCAGGGTGAACGATTGCAGCGGGCGGCGATGATCCCGGCTCCACGAATTGTACCCTGTGAGCCAGGCCTGGGTAAAAAGGTCTCACGCAGAGACGCAGAGTCGCAGAGAGAGGCCGGGTGGTTCTCTCCGTGCCTCCGCGTCTCTGCGTGAGCCGATCCACGGGTTGCCCTGCTCCGGCGGCGCGGGTAACATCCGGGTTCGACCCACCCGCACCGGAGACGAATCGTGGTACGATCCATCGCACTCGCCGCCGCACTCGCAACCGTCCTTGTCGCCGACGCGGGCGCGCAGCAGCGTCCGCCGGCGGGGAACCAGCAGCGCCCCATCCTCAGCCCGCGCGACACCGTGAGCCTGGAAGTCGCTCTCGGGCAGCGGATCTACGTCGACTACGGGCGGCCTTCGATGCGCGGCCGCCGCATCATGGGCGAGCTGGTGCCGTACGGGCGCGTCTGGCGCACCGGCGCGAACGCCGCCACCACGCTGCTGACCGACGTGGACCTGGAGCTGGGCGGCACCCGGGTGCCGCGGGGGACGTACACCCTCTACACCATCCCCACCGCCGGGGGGTGGACGCTGATCGTCAACCGGCAGACCGGGCAGTGGGGCACGCAGTACGAAGCGGCGCGCGACCTGGCGCGCATCCCCATGCAGGTGAGCCGGCTGCGCGCGCCGGTGGAGCAGTTCACCATCGGGCTGGAGCGGGGCCGCGCGGGCGCCGGCACGCTGGCGCTGGAGTGGGAGACCACGCGCGCCACGGTGCCCTTCCGCGTGACCTCCCCCGCCCCGCGCGCGCGGCGATGACCGACGACGCCCCGCACGCGGCCGAGCCCGGCACGGCGGAGTTTTCGGAGCCCTTCCACCGCTTCGGGGAGCTGCTGGAGCGCGCGGCGGCGACCGACCTCCGCGAGCCCACCGCCATGGCGCTCGCCACCGCCTCGGCCGACGGGCGCCCCTCCGCGCGGATGGTGCTGCTGAAGGGGTTCGACGAGCGCGGGTTCGTGTTCTACACCAACCTGGAGAGCCGCAAGGCCGCGAACCTGGTCGCCAACCCCTTCGCCGCGCTCTGCTTCCACTGGCAGCCGCTGGAGGTGCAGGTGCGCATCGAGGGGCGGGTGGAGCAGGTGAGCGACGAGGAGGCCGACGCCTACTACGCCAGCCGCGCGCGGGGCAGCCGCATCGGCGCGTGGGCGAGCCTGCAGAGCACGCAGCTCGACGCGTACGAGACGCTGGTGGCGCGCGTGGCCGAGTACGAGGCGAAGTACGAGGGCGTCGAGGTCCCGCGCCCACCCTTCTGGTCGGGGTACCGGGTGATCCCGGACCGCATCGAGTTCTGGTCCGGCCGCCCCAGCCGCCTGCACGAGCGCGAGCTCTACCTCCTCGCCGGGGGCGATCCGCCGCGCTGGACCAGGGAGCTGCTCTATCCCTGAGGGGCGGAGCACAGGGCAGGCAGCCGCGAAGCCGACGGTTGCAGGGCGAATGAATTCGCTGCAACAACAACACGAAGTCCGCCTTCGCGGACTCCAACCTTCTGTGCCGCCGCAATCGCGGGGCACGCGACCGGCGCCCCTGCGGCCGAGATCCGAGCACCTCGGCTGATGGGAAGACCGTCGCGCGCCGCGGAACCTCGGCGGCACCACCGCCTGTAGTCCGTGCAGGCGGACTTCGTGTAGTCGTTGCAGCGAATTCATTCGCCCTGTCCCGCCGCGGAGCGAATCGTTTCCAGGCCATCGACATTCGACCATGCCCATTCCCCGATCCGCCCCCATCGCCGCCCTGTCCGTGCTCGCCGCGGCGGCGTTCGCGTCCTGCAGCCGCACCCCCGGCCCCGCGCGGCCGATCCCGGCGCGCGCGGACGAGCCGCACCTGCGCAACGTGCGCCAGCTCACCTTCGGCGGCGAGAACGCGGAGGCGTACTTCTCGTACGACGGGGAGCGGCTGATCTTCCAGGCCACGCACGCCGGGCCGCACGCCTGCGACCAGCAGTACACCATGCGCACCGACGGCAGCGACGTGCGCCGGGTCTCCGGCGGGACGGGGCGCACCACCTGCGGCTACTGGTTCCCCGGGCGCCGGAAGCTGCTCTACAGCTCCACCTTCGCGCACGACACCGCCTGCCCGCCGCGGCCGGACTACAGCCAGGGCTACGTCTGGCCGCTGGACGAGTTCGAGATCTACACGGCGGACGCGGGCGGCGGGAGCCTGCGCAGGCTGACGAGCTCGCCCGGCTACGACGCCGAGGCCACCCTCTCGCCCGACGGGCGCACGATCGTCTTCACCTCCACCCGGGGCGGCGACCTCGACATCTACACCATGGACGCCGACGGCGGCAACGTCCGCCAGCTCACGCACGAGCTGGGGTACGACGGCGGCCCCTTCTTCTCCCCCGACGGGCGCCACATCGTCTACCGCGCTAACCATCCCGCCACCGAGCGCGAGCAGGCGGACTACCGCGCGCTCCTCGGCCGGAAGCTGGTGCGCCCGACCACGCTGGAGATCTGGGTGATGGACGCCGACGGCTCCAACAAGCGCCAGGTCACGCGCCTGAACGCCGCCTCCTTCGCACCGTACTACCTGCCGGACGGGAAGCGGATCATCTTCAGCAGCAACCACGGCGACCCGCGCGGCCGCGAGTTCGACCTCTTCCTGGTGAACGACGACGGCACCGGCCTGGAGCGCGTGACCCACAGCCCGGACTTCGACGGCTTCCCCATGCTCAGCCCCGACGGGAAGCGCCTCGTCTTCGCCTCCAACCGCAACGCCGCGAACCGCGGCGACACCAACATCTTCATCGCCGACTGGGTGGATGCGCCGCCCGCCGCGGGAGGAGGACGATGATGCGCCGCGCCCTCGCCCTCGCGGCGGCCGCCGCGCTCGCCGCGTCCCAGGCGGTGGCGCAGGCGTGCCCGGATGCGCGGGCGCTCACCCGCGGGGTGCGCGCGCCGCTCTCGCACGTGCGCTACCTGGCCGACGACGCGCTGCAGGGGCGCCTCGCCGGCTCCGCCTCCGAGCGCTGCGCGGGGGACTACATCGCCGCGCAGTTCCGCGCGCTGGGGCTGCGGCCCGGCGGCGACGCGGGGACGTACTTCCAGAGCCTGCCGCTGGTGAGCGCCGTGAACCCGCACGCCACCGGCGGCACCGGGCGCAACGTGGTGGGCGTGCTCCCCGGCGCCGATCCCGCGCTCGCCGGCGAGGCGGTGGTGGTCGGCGCGCACTACGACCACCTGGGGCACGGCGGCTCGTTCAGCATGGCGCCCGGCGACAGCTCCATCCACAACGGGGCCGACGACAACGCCTCGGGCGTGGCCGCGCTGCTGGAGGCCGCCCGGCGGCTGGCGCAGGGGCCGCGGCCGGGGCGCAGCATCGTTTTCGTCGCCTTCACGGGAGAGGAGGAGGGGCTGCTCGGCTCGTCCTTCTACGCGGGCCACCCGGCGGTCGCGCTGGAGCGGACGCGCGCGATGCTGAACCTGGACATGGTGGGCCGCCTGGGCGCCGGGCCGCTGATCGTCTACGGCACCGACACGGCCGACGAGTGGAAGGCGCTGGTGGACAGCGCCGCGGCGCGCGAGGGGGTGCAGGTGCGCGGCGGCGGCGACGGCTTCGGCGCGAGCGACCAGACCTCGTTCTACGCGCGCGGGCTGCCGGTGCTGCACTTCTTCACCAACGTGCACACCGACTACCATCGCCCCGGCGACGACTGGGAGAAGATCGACGCGCCGGGGCTGGAGCGCGTGGGGGCGATCGTGGCGCGGGTGGCGGGGAGCGTGGCGTCGCGGCCGGGGGCGCTCACCTTCCACCGCGCGGCGGCGCCGGCGCCCGCGGTGAGCGGGCCGGGCTACGGCGCCTATCTCGGCTCCATCCCCGACTTCACCCCCGTGCCGGACGGGGTGAAGCTCACCGGCGTGCGCGAGGGCTCCCCCGCCGAGAAGGCCGGCATCCGCGCCGGCGACGTGATCGTGCGGATGGGCGAGATGGACGTGCACGACCTGCAGGGCCTCACCGACGCCCTCCGCGCCCACAGGCCCGGCGACACCGTCCCCGTCGTCCTCCTCCGCGACGCCCAGCGCGTGACCGTCACGGTGACGCTCGGTACGCGGGGCGGGTGAGACTTCTGGAGGCTGGATGACGACTCGCGAGCACAGGATCAATCACGTGATGTGGAGCCTCGGCCGTTTCCGTCGCGTCAACTTCAGCCGCAATGACAGCCGACTAATCCTGAAGAACCCGAAGTACCGCCGCATGCTCCGGGCGGCTGGGCGGCGCCTCGAAGCGAGTGAGAGCGTGGAGATGACGGTCGGAGAGGTGGAAGAGATGCTCGGCTTGGAGGCGTGAGCGAGCTTGGCAGTTCAGACCAGACGAAACGGATTCAACCCGCTTCCACTACGATTGATACCGCATTGCAGAGTTTCGTTCAGGATCAGATCCTCCGTTGACTCCGTGTGAGGCCGTCCATCAGAGACTGGAACCCAGAACTGTCTCGGCAGATTATGACTGGCAGCAAGACACGGAGACGCAGAGAGGCCCGCGAGCTCTCTCTCTCCGCGTCTCCGTGAGAACTGCAGTTTCATGCAAGATCCGGAAATAAAGCTTGTGCCGTTGAAGTCCGCGAAGGCGGACTGTGTGCAGTTGTAGCGGCGACTTCAGTCGCATAGTCGCGTGATCTGCGGACGCACTCTTTTGCCGGATTCGGTTTCAGTCGTTCGAGGCGGTCATCCAGGTGATCCCCGCCTTGATGTCGCGGATCAGCGCGGCCCAGAGCTGGGGGCGCTGCTGCTGACAGGCGCGCAGCATCTGCTCCACGTGGCCGGCGCCGGTCTGCTCCGCGGCCATGCGCGCGTGCTCCGGGAGTAAGTAGGTGACGGAGGTGAAGACCTTCAGCGTCTTCTTCTCCTCGGCGTGCAGCACGCCCCGCGCGGCGAGCGCCGCCTTCGCCCGCGCGCACAGGCTCTGCGCCGGCGAGTTGGTCTTCTGCCCCAGGATTCCGCCCACCAGGTCGTCGACCTCCGGGTGCCGCTGCACCGACGCGGCGATCACCGCCTCCAGCGACCCCTGCGGCCACCCCACCTGCTCGTGGCCGGAGACGGCGTGCAGCTTCTCCGTCTTCATCAGTCCGAACATCGCCTTCCCCTGGCGCAGCTCCAGGCCGATCGCGCCCGCCTGCTCGTTCGCCAGGAACGCCGCGGCGAAGAGGTTCTGCGCCAGCCTGTCGGCGTCGACCTTGCTGCCGGAGGAGAGCACCACCTCGCTGTAGCCCAGCATCCCCGCGGGCGTGCTGAAGCGGTCGCCGAAAATGAGGACGCGCTCGCTCGGCGTGAGCACGAGCGGCGCGGCGGCGGGCTGCGGATTCGACATCGTTTGCTTCCGTGTCAGACGGTGGATCTCGTGGCGACGGAATGAAAATTCACTTGTTTATCTGATTCGGCAACAGCGGTCTCACGCAGAGGAACCAGAGGTACCAGAGGAAATGCGCGGTTTCCTCTGGTACCTCTGGTTCCTCTGTGTGAGATTGTTTTGAAGTTATTCCTGTTCGCGCGATTTCGGCGCCACGCGCGCCGGCAGCACCGCCTCGCGCCCGAAGCGCCCGCGCAGCCGGTCGGTGGCCGCGCTGAGGCGCCGGTCGCGGTCGCTCTCGATCCCCTGCGGCGCCTCGAAGAGCATCGGCTCGGCCTCCTCGCCCTCCCCCAGCTTCGACACGCCCACCCCCAGCAGCCGCACTCCCCCGCGCCGCTGCGCCCTCAGCTTCCTGAGCAGCCCGCGGGCGACGGCGTAGAGCGCGCGGTCGCTCTCCAGCGGCTCGGCCACGGTGCGGCTGGCCGAGCGGTCGGTGAAGTCCGCGTAGCGCAGCTTCACCGTCACCGTGCGCGCCTTCAGCCCGTCCGCCCGCAGCGACGCGCCCGTCTCCGTCACCAGGTAGAGGAGCTTCGCCTCGATCTCCTCCTCGCTGGTGAGGTCCTGCGGAAAGGTGCGCTCGTGGGAGATGGACTTCTGCGGCGCGCGGGGTGTGATCTCGCTCACCTCGCTCCCGCGCGCCAGGTGCCAGAGCCACCGCCCGCGCCCCTCGCCCACCCAGGCCACCAGCGTCTGCTCGTCCAGCGGCACCAGGTCGCTCACCCGCGTGGCCCCGCGCCGCCGCAGGGCGTCCGCGAAGGCCGGCCCCACGCCGGGGATGTCGGAGAGCTCGAACCGGGCGATGAACTCCGCCTCGCCGCCGGGCTCCACCACGTGCACGCCGAACGGCTTGTTCACCGACGCCGCCATCTTGGCCAGCGTGCGCAGGGTCGACCCGCCGATGGAGAGGGAGATGCCGGTGCGGTCCAGCACCGCCTGCTGGATGCGGCGCGCGGTCTCCGCCAGCGGCTCGTGGCGGTAGAGCTCCTCGGTGCCGGTGAGGTCCAGGTAGAACTCGTCCACGCTGGCGGCTTCCACCACGGGCGCGAACTCGTCGAGCACGGCGCGCACCTCGTGGTGCTTGGCCGATACCATCTCGCCGGGGACGGGCACGATCATCGCCGCGGGGCAGAGGCGCACCGCCTGCGACATCGGCATCCCCGCGTGCACGCCGTAGCGCCGCGCCGCGTAGCTGGCGGAGGTGACCACGCCGCGCGCGTCCGCCCGCCCGCCCACCAGCAGCAGCTCCGCCTTCCCCGCCCCTTCCGGGTCGGCGAGCATCGCGCAGCGCACGAAGTACGAGTCGCAGTCCGCCAGCAGGATCCGCCGCGGACGGTCGGGGGCCGTCATACGGCCAAAGATAACTGCGCCCCACGCAGCGGCGCAGAGTCGCAGAGAGAGGTAGACAGAGTTTTCAGCGGACGATCGGGTGCAGGCCGCGCGAAGCGTCCCTTGCTTTGAGCCGTGCTCACCGGAACATTCCACCCCTTCAGCGGAAAGCCAACGACGAAGCGAGGATCGATGAACGGGATCGGACGCAGGGTGGCGATCGTGGACGGGTGCCGGACGCCCTTCGCCAAGAGCGGGACCGACTTCAAGGACGTCTCCTCGGTGGAGCTGGGGAAGCTGGCCGTGCGCGAGCTCATCGCGCGCGCCGAGCTCGACGTGGAGCTGGTCGACCACGTGATCTACGGCACCGTCATCCAGTCGGTGAAGGAGCCCAACATCGCCCGCGAGGTCACGCTCGGCGCCGGCATCCCGCCGCGGGTGCCGTCGTTCACGGTGGGGCGGGCGTGCGCGTCGGCCAACCAGGCCATCACCTCGGGGGCCGAGCAGATCGCGCTGGGGATGGCCGACGTGGTGATCGCCGGCGGCGCCGAGTCGCTCACCGACATCCCCATCCTCTTCTCTCCCGAGATGCGCAACGCCCTGGTGCGCGCGAGCAAGGCGCGCACCCTGGGCGAGCGGGTGAAGGCCTTCGCCGCCATCCGCCCGCGCAACCTGGCCCCCGTGACCCCCGCCATCGCCGAGCCCACCACCGGGCTCACCATGGGCGAGAGCGCGGAGAAGATGGCGCAGGAGAACGGCATCACCCGCGAGGCGCAGGACGCCTGGGCGCTGCGCTCGCACCAGCTCGCCGCCGCGGCCACGGCCGACGGGCGGCTCACGCGCGAGATCGCCCCGGCCTACATCCCCCCCAAGTACGAGAAGGTGGTGACGAGCGACAACGGCATCCGCGCGGACTCCACGCTGGAGAAGCTGTCGACGCTCAAGCCGGTGTTCGACCGCCGCTACGGAACGGTCACCGCGGGGAACGCCTCGCCGCTCACCGACGGCGGGAGCGCGGTGCTGCTGATGAGCGAGGAGAAGGCGAACGCGCTGGGCTACAAGCCGCTCGGCTTCATCCGCAGCTACGCCTACGCCGCGCTGGCGCCCAGCGACCAGCTCCTGCAGGGTCCCGTCTACGCCTGCCCGGTGGCGCTGGACCGCGCGGGGCTGTCGATGAAGGACATCGACCTGATGGAGGTGCACGAGGCCTTCGCGGCGCAGGTGCTCTCCAACTTCCAGTGGTTCACCTCGGACAGGATCGCGAAGGAGCGGCTGGGGCGCGACAAGGCGGTGGGGCTGCCGGACGAGGACCGCATCAACGTGATGGGCGGCTCCATCGCCATCGGCCACCCCTTCGGCGCCACGGGCGGGCGCATCACCGTGACGCTGCTGAACGAGCTGCGCCGCCGCGGCAAGCAGTTCGGGCTGATCTCCGTCTGCGCCGCGGGGGCGATGGGGTTCGTGATGGTGGTGGAGGCGGCGCCGGCCTGATACGATCTTTTTCAGGAGACGTGGAGCAGGACCAGGATCAGGCGGGTGACGTCGAGCTGCGAGGGGCGCTCTCCCACGGCGCCGCGCACCCGCTGCCGCAGCGCGCGCCCGTCGCCGCCGGGGAGGGCCACGATCAGGGGGATGCGGCTGTCCTGGTCGGTGGGGCTGCCGTGCCAGGAGCGGTACCTCCCGGAGAAGTAGTACCGCTGCTGGATCGGGAGCCGCGCGCCGGTGCGCGCCAGCAGCAGCACGTCGCCCGCGTGGCTCCCGTACGGGCCGGTGGAGAGGCCGTCCATCCGCCGCTCCAGGTCGAGCAGCTCGGGCCGCGGGTGGGCGCGCAGGTAGTCGGCGATCGGCACCAGCCGCGCTCCGTCCCAGACCTGGAACGGCGCCGCGTCCGTGCCCGGCGCCCGCGGCGCGCGCGCGAAGATCAGGTCCAGCGTGCCGCGGAGCTGCGGCACCCCCGCGCCGGTGCGGTTGGCGGCGTCGAAGGCGCGGACCACCGGGAGCACGTCTTCCGCCAGCCGCGGCGGGCGCCGCCAGTCGCAGCGGTCGGCCGGGCGCGGGCAGGCGGAGCGGTCGGCGAGGTACACGTAGGCCATGGCTCCCTGGTAGGCGAGCACCGCCTGGTACCCGCGCTCGTCCTCCGCCACGTCGAGGGTGAAGGGGCGGACGCGGAAGCCCGCCCGGCGCAGCAGGGCGGGCGGCTCACCGGGCCCCTCCGTGCCCAGCGCGTGCGCGGAGTCGTCCAGCACCGGGGTGTGGCCGTGGTCGGCCACGAAGAGCACGTAGGTGCCCTCCAGCGCGCGCCGGCGGCGGTACGCGCCCAGCACCTGCCCCACCACGCTGTCCACCACCGTCTCCACGTACGCCCGCTCCTCCGCCAGCGGGTCCGGCGCCACGTGGGTCCACAGGTCCACCCCCGGAAAGTAGACGACCTGCAGGTCGGCGACGCCCTCCTTCTCGATCGTCTCCAACAGGCTCCCGGCGCCGCCCAGGTCCACCGCGGCGTACGCCTCCCGCTTCGCCTCGTCCTTCCCCACGCCTGCGGCGAAGGCGCTGACCAGCGAGCCGAACGCCTCGCCGTCGGGGATGGCGACCGCGTCGGCGCCGCGCTGCAGCGAGGCGAGCGAGAGGTACGTCCGCACGTTCGCCCGCTCGTAGAGGGTGGGGACGCGCGTCACCCGGCCCATGAGCTGGTCGCTGTAGACCTGCAGCGCGTGCGTGTGCTCCGTGACGCTCACCGGCGCCGGGGCGTAGAAGCGGTCCTCCTCGCGCGCGAACCACTCGTTCCCCGGCACGCCGGTGCGCCCGGCCGGCTCCCCGGTGAAGAGCGACGTCCACGCGGCGTAGGTGGTGGAGGGGAGGATGCTGAGCACCCCGGGCGCGGCCCAGGCGTGGCGGTACACGCCGGGCTCGCCGGGGAGCGGCGGGCCCAGCAGGCGGGAGAGGTTGCGCGCGCGCCCCCCGCGGATCACCGCGTCGAGCTCGTCGGCGCCCACGCCGTCCAGCGCGAACACCAGCACGCGCGGGGCGCCGCGCGCCGGGCGCATCGGGTCGCGCAGCACCTTGTTCGACCCCTCGGCGACCAGCTCCGCGAGCTCGCTCCCGCTGCGGCTCGAGAGCACCGCCAGCACCGCCGCGAGCAGCGCCAGCGCCACCAGCGGGAGCGTCCACCGGCGTCCGATCCTCATCGCGTCATCTTCATCGAGTGGAGTGTGGGTGCCGCGACCCGGCCGGACGATCGCAAGTCGCTGGCCCCGGGGGGAGTTGCCTGGTGCCAATTTGCCGGGAACAGTTCTGGGTTCCAGTCTCTGACGGAAGGCCTCACACGGAGTCAACGGAGTCAACGGGGTTTCTCTCTGCTGACTCCGTTGACTCCGTGTGAAGGCCCTTCTGTTCAAAAATGGCTCTTCGTCGATTGCCACCTGAACGCACCGGACGTTCGAATGCCCCAGTGACCGCCGGACACGGCTGCAGGTTCAGCATGCGCTGAGTTTCCGAAATTTTTTTGCAGGACATCCGGTCGGCGCGCTCACCTCGTCTGCTGCGTCTGAAGCCTTCGCCAACTGCGTCATCAGGGGGAATCGAGCACTCCGCCGCCTCCGTGCGCTCCCCCGGTCCTCGTGCATGCGGCGAAGATCGTCATCCATCCGTCGATGCGGAGGACGTGCACGGCGGCCGGGCTCGCCGGGTGACCCCCTGATCGATCGGTTGAGACAGCCTGCGCCTGCTGCACCGCGGAGGGAGTGAGGGGGGCTCTCCAAAAAAAATTTCGAAAACTCAGCGCGAGCGCCGCCTGCAGTCACTCGTCGACGTGATCGGTGTGGGCGAGCGGGCGAGAAACAAGCTGCGACTAAATCGACGAAGAACCTCTATTCAGCGCTCGTTTCACACCGCGTCGGCGGTGGACTCCTCGGGGCGCTGGATGCGGGCGGAGGGGTCGCGGCGGCGGCGGGCGAGGACGAGCACGCCGAGGAGCACCATCACGGCGCCCGCGAGGCCCAGCGCGTCGGGGAACTCGCGGAACCAGAGGATGCCCCAGAGCGCCGCGAACACCACCTGCACGTAGCTGATGGCCGTGGCGCGGCCGGCGGGCTCGCGCTGCAGGCCGCGGGTCAGGGAGAGCTGGCCCAGCACCGCCGTCACTCCCACGCCCGCCAGCAGCGCGAGCTCCACCGGCGTGGGCATCACCGCGTGCGCCAGCAGCCCCGGGAGCGAGGCGGGCACGGTGATCAGGGTGAAGTAGAAGACGATGATCACCGGGTGCTCGGTGCGCCCCAGCCGGCGCACGCTCACGTAGGCCCCCGCGCTGAACAGCGCCCCCGACATCCCCACCGCCACCGCCCACGGGTCCAGCCGCGGCGCCCCGCCGAAGAGCACCGTGGGGCGCGCGATCAGCACCACGCCCAGGAGCCCGGCCAGGCTCAGCGCCGCCTCGCCGGCCGAGAGCCCCTCGTCCAGCAGCCACCACCCCAGCCACGCGGTCCACACCGGGTTGGTGTACTGGATCACCGTGGCGTCGGCGAGCGGCAGGTGGATGAGCGCGTAGAAGAAGCAGCTCAGCGCCGCGAACCCCATCAGCCCGCGCACCACCAGCAGCCCCTTGCGGCGCCCCCAGTTCCCCGGACGCGCGCGGCGCACCAGCCCGTAGGCCACCGCCAGGCTCACGGCCGCGCGGACGAACACCACCTCCTGGCTGGGCAGGCGCACGCCCACCAGCTTCACCAGCAGGCTCATCACGCTGAAGAAGAACGCGGCCAGCACCATGTCCGTGGCCCCGGAGCGTCCCGCCCGTTCCGTCATCCCCCCTCGTCGTGGAAAAAAGGACTCACGCAGAGCCGCGGAGATGCGCAGGGCGTCGATCCCTCCTGCGCCTCCGCGGAGGCTGCGTGAGATAACGGTTTTCTCCCGGCCGAACCAGTGGCGTCTCCGCTACACCCAGCCCATCTCATACGGGTTCGCCGCGGGGTGGCTCCAGGTTCTCGTCACCAACAGAAAGACCTCACACGGAGTCAACGGAGTCAACGGAACAATCCTCCGCTGACTCCGTTGACTCCGTGTGAGGTTTTCAGTTCCTGATCCCGATCGAAGCCTGGTGACGAGTGAGAACGCCGCCGCCGTTCCTACCGGCCGAACCAGTAGCTGACCTTCACCACGAACACGTTGTCGGGCGGCGCGTCGAACACGCCGCGGCTGTCGCGCGAGAAGTCGAAGTCGCCGAACGGTAGGGCGCGGCTGCGCTGCTGCTGCCAGACCACGAAGAGGGTGGAGCCGGGGCGGTACTCCCAGCGCAGCACCGCGTTGCCGCGCAGGGAGCGGAAGTTGAAGTCCGGGTTGCCGAAGGTGAAGCTCGCGCTGGCCGGGTCGCGGTCCGGGTCCAGCTCGTACCCTGCCACCCGCCCGTCCTCCACGATCGGGGTGATCTGCGACGCGTCGTACTCCACCTTCTCGATCGACCGCGGCCGCGCGTACTCCTTGAAGCGGTCGAAGGCGCCGGTGGACACGAAGGGCTGCGCGAAGAGCTCCAGCGTGAGGGTGGGCGAGAAGGTCCAGTTCAGCCGCGTATCCATCCCCAGCGTGTGCTGCTCCAGGTCGCTGAACACCACCCGCTCGCCGTAGAAGTGGGTGGCCGTGGGGTCGGCGAAGCGGTCGATGTACTGCGCGCGCGAGTGGTCCACGGAGTAGTACGGCCCCACGGAGAGCTGCACGTTGGAGCGGGGCTTCACCCGCACGTCGAGGTTGGCGCTCCAGCCCACCGTGCCCTCGCTGGTGCGGCCGTAGCGGGGATTGGTGCCCAGCACCACGTGCCTGCGCGAGTCGGTGCTCACGTTGAGGAAGTAGTTCAGGCTCCCCGGAACCCGCACCACCGGCCCGCCCCGGGTGCGGCGGTCGTCGTCGGCGGCCGTGTTCCAGATCACGAACCCGCTCAGGTTCCAGTAGTTGGGGAGCTGGCCGCCCAGGTACGCGTGCACGTCGCGGCTGGTGAGGTCGCGGTCGAAGTTGAGCTGCTGCTGGGAGCCGACGATCGCCACCAGGCTGCGGTAGTGCTTCGTGGGGGTGTTCCAGATGCGCAGCCCGTTGAAGTTCATCCAGACGTAGTCCGCCCGCGAGAGGAAGGCGATGTCGTTCACCTCGAAGCCGGGGCTGCGGTAGTTCACCGCCGTCTCCCACTGCCAGGGGCCCGCGTCCTTGGCCAGCCGCGCGTAGCCGCCGAAGCCGCGCAGCGAGCGCATCCCCGGGTCGAAGCGGCTGGTGAAGACCGAGTTGCTCCCCTCGCCGCGGTCCGGCCGCTGGAAGTAGCGCGCGGACGAGCGCTGCAGCCGCAGGATGGCCGCGCTGTCGCCGTGCACGTTGGAGACGGCGAAGTTGCCGATCAGGCTGTAGGTGCGGTCCTTCCAGAACAGGTTCCAGTCCGCCCCCAGCGCCTGCGCGCTCCCGGGGATGCGCGCCTCCAGCGCGTCGGAGTCGAACCAGCGGTTCACCGAGGTGCCGATCATCCCCAGCGTGGTGGCGCCGCTGCGGTAGTTCCGCTTCACCCGCCCCACGAAGTAGTTGGTGGGCGGCTCCACCTGCTCGGTGAAGCGGTCGCCCGCGGGCGAGAGCGCCAGCGCGCGCTCGGAGCGGGTGACCGCGTCCAGCACCCCCACCTGCAGCCCGTTCGCCAGCCGCCCGGTGACCTTGGCCGCGCCCAGGATGGTGCTGTTCTCGGGGGAGTGGGTGAAGGTGGCCGGGCCGCTCACGCTCCCCTGCGGCGCGCGCCCGATGCGGCGGGAGTAGAAGAGCGACATCGACGACACGTTGCTGCAGAAGTGGCAGTTGAAGTCGCCGAAGTCGAAGAGCCCGCTCCCCTCGACGAAGAAGGGGCGCTTCTCGTCGAAGAAGGTCTCGAACGCCGACAGGTTCACCACCGCCGGGTCCACCTCCACCTGCCCGAAGTCGGGGTTGATGGTGGCGTCGAGGGTGAGGGTGCTGGTGAGCAGCGCCTTCACGTCGGCGCCCACCCGCAGCGAGCTCTCGCGCGGCTCCTCGAAGGGGTTGTCGGGGTCCGAAGGGCGCACCTGGGAGCGGCGCGCCAGCGCGTAGGGGAGGAGCTCCACCGAGCGGCGCGGCGGCGGGGTGCGGATGGCGAGCACGTGCCCGAAGCGCGAGGGGCCGCCGCTCTGGTTCTTCCCCCAGAACGACCACATGTCGATCTCGTTCTTGCGCTCGATGTAGCGCCACACCTGCATCCCCCAGGTCTGCACCGCCGCGCGCGGGTAGCGGAGCTGGCTGAAGGGGATGCGGAACTCCGCCGTCCACCCCGCCGAGTCCACCCGCGCGGCCACCGTGTAGATGGGGTCCCACGACGGGTCGGCGTAGGGCGAGGCCTGCCCCGCGTCCTGCTTCACCCCGCTGGGGTTGATGGTGAAGACGGTGCGCGCCGTGTGGTCGTGGTAGGTGTCGAGCACCAGCTGCAGGAAGTCGCCGTCGAGGTTCTGGTCGCGCCGCCCCAGCCGCGTGCGCACGCCGCGCCCGCCCAGCGAGTCCAGCATCCGCGCGCCGATGTAGAGCGCCTCCTGGTCGTAGGCGATGCGCACCTCGGTGCGCTCGGTGGCCGGGCGCCCCTCGTTGGGGTCCTGCTGCGTGAAGCCGGTGGCCGCCGGCGCGGTGCGCCACACCTCCTCGTCCAGGCGCCCGTCGATGCTGATCTCGCCGGTGCGCGGCACCGCGCTGATCTGCGGCGTCGCGCCGCTGGCGTGCACCGCCGGCTGCGCGGGCACGGTGTCCTGCGCCGGCGCGCACAGGGGCGCGAGTGCGGCGAGGGCGGATGCGAGGAGGATGCGACGGATCATGGGATGAGCTGCGGGAGGGTTCTATGCTAACTGGTTAGCATGGTAGCGCCGGCCCGGGAACACGTCAAGCAGACGATGAGCCCGGCTCACGTGCATGTACGCCGCGCGCTCCCCCAGGGTTTCGGTCCGCACAACATCATTACATCTCACGACATCTCACGGAGCCACGGAGCCACGGAGCCACGGAGCCACGGAGCCACGGAGCCACGGAGCCACGGCGCCTCTATGCCTCGTGAGAAACCTCGCCCTCTCGGGACGTAATCCTGAGAGGGTGTTGCTAACCCGTTGTTCGGACACCCCTGGGTGTCATCCTGAGGCCCGGCCACGTGGAATCAGCGGTCTCTCCGATGGCGGCAGGGCCGTGAGGATCTGATTGCGGCCACGCCGGAGCCGGCTGCGGAAGCTCGCGCGGAACCCACGGCCTCACGTTCACTCGTCGATGCCACGCAGGAAGGCATCGACGAGTGCCGGCGTGGACGCGTCGATCGTGGGGGCTTCCGCGGCGGGCTCCTGCGCATTCCTCGGCCAGATCCTCACGGCCCTGCCGTCTGCAGCGCTGACGCCGGGACCCGTGTGGCCGGGCCTCAGGACGACACCTGGGGGGTGGCGCGGAATGTAACGCGTTCCGGCACACATACACGAAGGTCCCGGTGGCCAGGGCGGCGCCGGGACCTCGTGCGATGGGTGGAGCCGGATCGCGCCCGCGCCGTCAGTACGCCCGGGCAAACACCGCGTCCGTGGTGGCCGCGCCGCCGCAGATCACGCACGCCCCCCCGGTGCCGCTCTGCTCGAAGGGGATGCAGCGGATGGTGACGCCCAGGTCGCGCGCCTTCTCCTCGCACTCGGCGTTTTCGCACCACCTGGCGACCACGAAGCCGGGCTGCCCCGAGGCGCCCGCGTGCTCGTCGACCTCGGCGAAGTAGCGGCGGAACTCGTCGAAGCCGGTCACGTCGCGGCGGGTGCGGGCCTCCTGGTAGGCGCGCGCCTCGTCCAGGTAGTGCGCCTGCATCTCGTCCAGGATGCGGCCGACGGTGGAGACGAACTCCTCCCGGCCCAGCCGCACGGAGTCGGTGGGGCCGCGGTGGCGCGGGAGGTAGCTCACGCCGTCGTTGGCCATGTCCTTGGGGCCGAGCTCCAGCAGCAGCGGCACGCCGCGCTTCACCCACTTCCACTTCTTGTCGCGCGCTTCGTACAGCGTGTCGTCGAGCAGCACCTCGATCGGCCGTCCGCCGGCGAAGCTCTGCGCGCGCACCTCGTCGGCCACGCGGCGGGCGTACGCCAGCACCTCTTCCGACCCCTCCTTGCGCAGCATGGGGACGATTACGACCTGGTGCGGCGCGACCCGCGGAGGCACGCGCAGGCCGTTGTCGTCGGCGTGCGTCATCACCAGCGCGCCCACCAGGCGGGTGCTGACGCCCCACGAGGTGGTGTAGGCCGCCTCCTGCCCGCCCTCGGCGGTCTGGAACTCGATGTGGAACGCCTTCGCGAAGTTCTGCCCCAGGTAGTGGCTGGTGCCCGCCTGCAGCGCGCGGCCGTCCTGCATCATCGCCTCGATGCAGTAGGTGTTCTCGGCCCCGGGGAAGCGCTCCCCCGGCGTCTTCTCGCCCGGGATCACGGGCACGGCCAGGTCGTCCTCCACCACGCGCCGGTAGACGTCGTGCAGGATGCGCAGCGTGTACTCCATCGCGTCGTCGTGCGAGGCGTGCGCGGTGTGCCCCTCCTGCCAGAGGAACTCGGTGGTGCGCAGCAGCACGCGCGGGCGCAGCTCCCAGCGCACCACGTTGGCCCACTGGTTGAGCAGCAGCGGCAGGTCGCGGTAGCTCTGCACCCAGTCCGCCATCGACTCGCCGATGATGGTCTCGGAGGTGGGGCGCACGATCAGCGGCTCGGCGAGCTCGCCGGCGGGCACCAGCTTCCCCTCGCGCGCCTCCAGCCGGTGGTGCGTGACCACCGCCATCTCCTTGGCGAAGCCCTCCACGTGCGCGGCCTCGCGCTCCAGGTAGCTGAGGGGGATGAAGAGCGGGAAGTAGGCGTTCACCGCGCCGGTGCGCTTGATCTCGCGGTCCAGCGTGCGCTGGAGCTGCTCCCAGATGCCGTACCCCCACGGCTTGATCACCATGCAGCCGCGCACGTGGCTCATCTCGGCCACGTCCGCGTCGCGGACCACGGCCTGGTACCACTGCGCGTAGTCCTCGTCGCGCGTGGGGGTGATGGCGGTGCGCTGCTTCTTCTCCTCGGCCACTGCTCGGTCCTTTAGCATCGATCTGCACGACGGCACAAGACACAAAACGTCCTCCACGGGTGGAAGGACGCGACATCGCAACGATACCACGCCGCGGAGCACAATGGAAGTGCGGTGGGTGATCGGGAAGGTGGATGGGAGTCGTTTCGTGGCGACGATGCGAGTGAACTCGCCGCTACAACGTCACGCTGTCCGCCTGCGCGGACATCACGGCCAAGCCAGATGCGCGTGACAGGCACAGGGTGTCATTCTGAGGCCCGGCGGCTCCGGGCCTTGCCGCGCCACCGCAGCCCGCAGGGCCGAAGAATCTGCTTACGGCCGCCACGTGACATGAGCGCGGTAGCGGCGCGGATGCCGCGGCGGCTGGACCGAGGGCCGTTGTCTCGTGAAGATGCTTGCCACGCCCGCCGAACGCGCTCAATCTCCCCTGTCGGTCCCCGACACCCCCGATCCGGACGCTGCCATGATCAACGGCGCGCACCTCCTGCTCTACAGCCACGACGCCGACGCGGACCGCGCCCTGCTGCGCGACGTGCTCGGCTTCCGTTCCGTTGACGTGGGCGGCGGATGGCTGATCTTCGTGCTCCCGCCCGCGAGGCGGCGGTGCACCCGGCGGAGGAGGGTCCGGGAGAGGCGGCGCAGGGTGTCGCGCGCGCGGAGCTCTACCTGATGTGCGACGACCTGCGCGCGACGATGGACGACCTCGCCGCGAAGGGCGTGCGCTGCACCGAGGTCCACGAGGAACGGTGGGAGACGAGGACCACCATCGTTCTCCCCAGCGGCGCGGAGCTCGGGCTTTACCAGCCGAAGCACCCCACCGCCCTCGATCTGCCGCCCGCGTCGTGAGCGTCCGCGTACGCCCCGCCACCGCCGCCGACCGCGACTTCATCGTCGGTGTCGTGCCGCGGCTGCGCGCCTTCGGCCCGCCGCCGCTGCGGCCGCCGGAGGCGCTCGACGCCGCCGAGGTCGAGACGCTGGAGCGCGCGCTCGCCGAGCCCGCGCCCGACGCCGTTCTCCTGGTCGCCGAGCTCGACGGGTCGGGCCGGCGGGCGTGGCGCTCGCGAACACCGCCACCGACTACTTCACGCACGAGCGCCACGGCCACCTCTCCATCATCATCGTCTCCGGGGAGGGCGAGGGGCGTGGCGTGGGCCGCGCCCTGCTCGACGCGGTGGAACGCTGGTCGGCGGCGCAGGGCCACCGCTTCATCACGCTGAACGTGTTCTCCGGGAACGAGCGGGCGCGCCGCGTCTACGAGCGCGCCGGCTACGGCCCGGACACCGTGCGGTACGTGAAGAAGCTGCCGCCTCCCGAGGGCACGTCTCCGCCGTCCTGAATCCCCCTTTCTCCACTACGATGCGCATCTCCCGCCTCCTGCTCGCCGCCGCGCTCGCGGCCGCCGCTCCGTCCGCGCTCGGCGCCCAAGCGCGCCCGCTGCCGCCGGTGGACTACGCGCTGACGGTCGATTCGGCCCTGACCGGGTGGACGGTGGAGATGCACGTCCACGACGCGCCCGCCACGCTGCGGGTGGCGATGATGACGCACCCGGAGTACGACGAGCGCTTCTACCGCTACGTGCGCGGCTTCGGCGCGTGGTCGGCGGCCGGGCCGCTCCCGGTGGTGCGCGAGGACAGCACGCTCTGGCGGATCACCACCCCCGGCGGAGGCGAGGTGGTGGTGCGCTACCGCATCGAGCTGCCCCCCTCCGAAGGCGGCGTGCGCGGGAGCTGGATCCCGTTCCTGGCGCCGACCGGCGGGCTGGTCGGCGGGCCGCACAGCTTCATGTACGTCGTCGGCGGCGAGGCGGCGCCCGCGCGCGTCGTCCTGCGGCTGCCGCGCGGGTGGACAACCGCCGCGGGGGTGAGCCGGCTCGGCAGCGCGCCGGTGTTCGAGTTTCCCGACGCCGCGACGCTGCTGGATACGCCGATCCTCGTCGGGCAGCTCCGGAAATGGAGCTTCGAGGTCGCCGGGGTGCCGCACGAGGTGGCGTACTGGCCTCGCCCGGACGCCGTCCCCTTCGACACCGCCGCGCTGGTCGGCGCGCTGCGGGGAATCGTGACCCGGGCGAGCGCGCTCTTCGGCGGGCTCCCGTACCGCCGCTTCGCCTTCCTCCTGCAGGACGGCGCGTACGGCGGGCTGGAGCACGCGAGCTCGACCACGATCGGCGCGCCCAGCGCGGAGCTGGCGGGCGACCGCTCCGAGGTCCTGCTCGACGTGGCGCACGAGTACTTCCACGCCTGGAACCTGGTGCGCCTGCGGCCGGCCGGGTGGGGCGGGCTCACCTGGCAGCCGCCCGGGCGCACCCGCGAGCTCTGGTGGAGCGAGGGGGTGGCGATGTACTACGCCGACCTCCTCCTGCGCCGCGCCGGCCTGGTCGCCGCGCCGCGGCTGGAGGTGCTGCAGGGCGAGGTGGCGCGGTACCTCGACACCCCCGGCCACGCGCGGATCTCTCCCGAGCAGGCGGGGTGGACGAGCCCGGACCAGCCGGGCGTGAACGGCGACTTCTCCGCCGATCCCTACCTGCAGGGGAAGCTGATCGGGGTGGTGCTGGATCTCGCCATCCGCGATTCCACCGCGGGCCGGCGCAGCCTGGACGACGTGATGCGCGCGCTGGTGGCCGAGCACCCGCAGCCCGGAGGCTTCACCGGGATGGACGTGGAGCGCACCGCCAGCCGCGTCTGCGGCTGCCGGCTCCACGGCTTCTTCGAGCGGCACGTGCGCGGATCGGCGCTGCTCGACTTCGCGCCGGCGCTGCGGACGCTGGGGCTGCGGCCGAGGATGTGGATGGAGCCCGTGCGCGACTCGGCGGGGCGCGCGGAGCCGGACCTGCGGGTGTGGGCGTTCACGCGGCGCGGCGAGCGGCAGCCGCGCTTCATGATCGACGACCCGCGCAGCGCCTGGGCGCGCGCCGGCCTCCACACCGGCGACCTGATCGTGTCCATCAACGGCACCGCCACCCCCGACCGCCGCGCGGCCATCACCGCTATCCGCTCCCTCCGCATCGGCGACCGCGCCCGCGTCGAGCTCGTCCGCGACGGCCGCCCGATGACGGCGGAGGTGGCGATCGGCGGCTACGAGCGCACCCGCGTCGCCTTCGAGGACCTCCCCACCGTCACCCCCGCCCAGCGCGCCGCCCGTGCCCGCTGGCTGGCTGCGGCCCCGTAACCGCGTCTCACGCGGAGACGCAGAGTCGCGGAGAGAGATGAGGGATGGCGCTTGCCGGCTTCGCGCGATTCCATCTACCTTCCGAATCCGTTCCCTCCAAGGCGCCTTCGGGGCGCCGCAACTCCGAGACGAGAAGCCGCATGTCCGTGCTCGCATCCCCCGCGACGTCGCGCGTGTCGCAGAAGGCGGCGCGGTTCACCGAGTCGGTGATCCGCGAGATGACGCGCGAGGCGATGAAGCACGGCGCGGTGAACCTCTCGCAGGGGTTCCCCGACTTCCCCGCGCCGCAGGCCATCAAGGACGCCGCCGTCCGCGCCATCGCCGCCGACGTCAACCAGTACGCCATCACCTGGGGCGCCAAGGACTTCCGCGACGCTCTCGCCGCCAAGGTCGGCTGGTACCTGGGGCTCGACGTGGACCCGGAGCGCGAGATCACCGTCACCTGCGGGAGCACCGAGGCGATGATCGCCACGATGATGGCGGTGGTGGACCCCGGCGACGAGGTGATCGTCTTCGAGCCCTTCTACGAGAACTACGCGCCGGACGCGATCCTGGCCGACGCCACGCCGCGCTACGTGCCGCTGCGCGGGCCCACCTTCGCGATCGACCCCGACGAGCTGCGCGCGGCGTTCAACGACCGCACCCGCGCGATCATCCTCTGCAACCCCAACAATCCCACGGGGAAGGTCTTCACCCGGGAGGAGATGGAGCTCGTCGCGGGCCTCTGCATCGAGCACGACGTGCTCTGCCTCTCGGACGAAATCTACGAGCACATCCTCTACCCGCGGCCGGACCGCGCGGTGGAGCACGTCTCGATGGCACAGATCCCGGGGATGCGCGAGCGGACGGTGGTGATCAACTCGATGTCGAAGACCTACTCCGTCACCGGCTGGCGGGTGGGATGGGCGATTGCGCCGCCCGAGCTCACCGTGGCCATCCGCAAGGTGCACGACTTCCTGACGGTGGGCGCCGCCGCGCCGCTGCAGGCCGCCGGCGCCTTCGCCCTCTCGCTCCCGCCGAGCTACTACGAGGAGCTGCAGGCCGCCTACCGCCTGCGCCGCGACTTCATCGTGAAGGTGCTCCAAGGCGCCGGCTTCCGCTTCGCCGAGCCGGACGGGGCCTACTACGTGATGACCGACATCGGCGCCTTCGCCCACCTGGGCCACGCGGACGACGTGGAGTTCACGCGCTTCCTGGTGCGCGACGTCGGCGTCGCCGTGGTGCCGGGGTCGTCGTTCTACTGCGCCGACCACGTGCGCGAGCTGGGCGGCGACCGGCAGGTGCGCTTCTGCTTCTGCAAGACCGACGCGACGCTGCAGGCCGCCGCCGACCGCCTCGCCACGCTGGCATCGTAAACCGCATTCTCACGCAGAGACGCGGAGACGCACGGAGAGCCGCTGAGAGCTCTCCGTGTCTCCGCGCCTCTGCGTGATCGTAGTGCGTTATTTTCCTGAAAGTGGCATTTTCCTGATCAAGAAAGAGGAGCTTCCAGGAAACGAACTCTCGAAATCCGGTCGGTGGACACCCTGCTCGCGCCCCTCTTGACGCTCGCCTCGCGGACTGCATAGGGCCAGCCTTTACGGATCGCTTTCACGGAGGTCACGGCGGAGCTTTCCCAAACGCCTCCGTGACCTCTGTGACCTCTGTGAGAGATTGGTTTTTCCACGGCAGTGCGCTAAATTCGCGGGCATGAGCGACTTCTTCGCAGAGCTGCGCCAACGCGACTTCAGCCGGCTGGACGCGCTGGGGCACGTGTACCTGGACTACACCGGCGCCGGGCTGTACGCCGAGACCCAGGTGCGCGCCCACGCCGAGTACCTCTGCCACAGCGTCCTGGGGAACCCGCACTCCCGCAACCCCACCTCGCAGGCGGCCACGCAGAAGGTGGAGGAGGCGCGCGCCCGGGTGCTCGCCTTCTTCAACGCCGACCCCGAGCAGTGGGAGGTGGTATTCACGCTGAACGCCAGCGGCGCGCTGAAGCTGGTGGCCGAGGCGTACCCCTGGGAGGCGGGCGTACAGCTCCTGCTCACCGCCGACAACCACAACTCCGTCAACGGGATCCGCGAGTACGCCGCGGCGCGCGGCGCCGAGGTGCGCTACGTGCCGCTCGGCCCCGGTCTGCGCGTGGCCGACCTGGTGCCGCACCTGGACTGCGCGGACTGCAGGAAGCCCAACCTCTTCGCCTTCCCCGCGCAGTCGAACTTCTCCGGGGTGAAGCACCCGCTGGAGTGGATCGAAGTCGCGCGCGCGCACGGCTACCACGTGCTCCTCGACGCGGCGGCCTTCGTCCCCGCCAACCGGCTGGACCTGGGGCGGTGGACGCCCGACTTCGTCTGCCTCTCCTTCTACAAGATGTTCGGCTTCCCCACCGGCGTGGGGGCGCTGCTGGCGCGGAAGAACGAGCTGGGCGAGCTGCACCGCCCCTGGTTCGCCGGGGGGACGGTGCGCTTCGTCTCGGCGCAGAACCAGCTCTTCCTCCCGCACGTCACCGGGCGCGCCTTCGAGGACGGGACCCCCAACTACCTGGGGATCGCGGCGGCGGCGGCGGGGCTGGACTTCGTGGGGACGATCGGGATCGAGGCGATCCAGGCGCACGTGATGCGGCACACGGCGCTGCTGATGGAGCGGCTGAAGGGGCTGCGCCACACCGGCGGCGCGCCGATGGTGCGCATCTACGGGCCGGAGACGCTGGAGGGGCGCGGCGGCACCGTCGCCTTCAACCTGCTGGACCCGGCGGGGGAGCTGGTGGACTTCCGGGTGGTGGAGCAGCGCGCCAACGCGGCGAGCATCTCCATCCGCACCGGCTTCTTCTGCAACCCCGGCGCGGCCGAGTTCGCCTTCGACTACCACGACGAAGAGGCGTTCCGCTGCATCCAGACGCTCACCCCCGAGACCTTCACCCTGCAGCAGTTCAGCGACTGCATGGGCGACCAGGCCGTCGGCGCGGTGCGCGCCTCGCTGGGCATCGCCAGCAACGAGGCCGACGTGGAGCGGCTGATCGAGGTGCTGGCCACCTTCCGCGACGAAGAGGGCGCCGCCCCCACCGCCGCGACCCTCGCCGCCGTCGCCACCATCGACTGAACGGAAGATCTCACGCAGAGGACGCAGAGAGAGCCACCGTGCCTCTCTGCGTCCTCTGCGTCTCTGCGTGAAGCCGGCTCATACCGCATTGCAGAGCTTCGTTCAGGATCAGATCCTTGAACAGAAGGGCCTCACACAGAGTCAACGGAGTCAACGGAGTTCATCTCCGCTGACTCCGTTGACTCCGTGTGAGGCCTTCTGTCAGAGACTGGAATCCAGAACTGTCCTCGGCAAACTGGTATCAGCCGGTCGAAGCACCGAGGTTGCGCCGCAGCAGCGCCTCCGGGTCCGGGTCGCGCCCCATGAACTCGCGGAAGAGCTCGTCGGGGTCGGTGTCGTCGCCGCGCGAGAGCACGCTCTCCACGAAGGCGCGCCCCGTCTCGCGGTTGAACAGCCCCTCGCGCTCGAAGCGGGTGAAGGCGTCGGCGTCGAGCACCTCGCTCCACATGTAGCTGTAGTACCCGGCGCTGTAGCCGCCGGAGAAGATGTGCGAGAAGCTGGCGATGAAGTCGTCGTCGGCGAACCCGGGGCGGTGCTGGAAGCGGCCCAGCACCCGCCGCGCCCGCTCCAGCGGGTCCTCGCCCGAGTCCGGGTCGAAGGCCACGTGCAGCTCCAGGTCCACGCTGCCGTAGCTGAGCTGCCGCATCTGGAAGTGCGCCGCCATGAAGGTGCGCGACGCCTGCAGCTTCGCGAAGAGCTCCTGCGGGATCGGCTCGCCCGTCTGCCAGTGGCGCGCGAACAGGTCCAGCGCCGGGCGCTCCCAGGTCCAGTTCTCCATGATCTGGCTGGGGAGCTCCACCCAGTCCGCCGGCACCTGCGTGGCGCCCAGCGAGGGGACCTCGACCCGCGAGAGCATGTGGTGCAGCATGTGCCCGAACTCGTGGAACACCGTCTCCACGTCGCGGTGGGTGAGGAGCGCCGGGCGCTCCGCCTCGGGGGGCGAGACGTTGGCCGCGATCAGCGCCAGGTGCGGCTCCCACCCCTCCGGCCGCGGCCCGCCGACCACGAAGCCGTTCATCCACGCCCCCGCGCGCTTGCTCTCGCGCGGGTACCAGTCGGTGTAGAAGGAGCCCACCCGCGACCCCTCCTCGTCGCGCATCTCCCACATCTGCACCTCGGGGTGCCACACCTCCTCGGCCGGCACCCGCCCCACGGTCACGCCGAAGAGGCGGCGCGCGGTCTCGAACATCCCCTCCAGCACCCGGTCCAGCGGGAAGTACGGGCGCAGCGCCTCGGCGTCCAGGTCGTAGCGCGCCAGCCGCATCCGCTCGATGGCGAAGGAGAGGTCCCACGGCTCCAGGGGGTCGAGCCCCAGCTCGTCGCGGGCGAAGGCCTCCAGCTCCGCCTTCTCCCGCTCCCAGTGCGGCCGGGTGCGCGCCTCCAGGTCGGCCTCGAAGGCGATGGCGCGCGCGCCGTTCTTCGCCATCGACTCCTCGAGCTGGAAGTCGGCCCAGTCGGCGTACGCCAGCAGCCGCGCCAGCTCGCGGCGCAGCGCCAGCACCCGGCGGATGATGGGACGGTTGTCGTGCGGCGCGGCGGCCCCCCGGCTCATGAAGGCGCGGTACATGGCCTCGCGCAGGTCGCGCCGCTCCGAATACTGCAGGAACGGCTGCCACGAGGGCTGGTGCAGGGTGAAGCGCCACCCCGCCACCCCCTTCACCCCGGCCGCCATGCGCGCCTGCACCCGCGCCGACTCGGGGAGCCCCGCCAGGTCGGCCGCGTCGGTCAGCACCAGGTCCCAGGCGTTGGTGGCGTCGAGCACGTGGTTGGAGTAGTCGGCGAGGAGCCGCGAGAGCTCGATCTTGATCTCCTCCACCCGCGCCTTGCGCTCCGGCGGCAGGTCGGCGCCCGCGCGGCGGAAGGCGCGCAGCGTCTTGTCCAGGTGGCGCGCGCGCACCCCGGCGAGCGCCCTGGCCTCGTCCGTCTCCGCGTACTCGCGTACCGCCCCCCAGAGCCGCGGGTCCAGCGGGAGGCGGGCGTAGAAGGCGGTGTACTCCGGGAGCACCTCCTCGTAGGCGGCGCGCAGCTCCGGCGAGCTCATCACCGCCACGAGGTGCGTCACCGGGCGGATCACCCGCGCCAGCCGCTCGCCGATCTCCTCCAGCCGCTCAAGGGTGTCGGCGTAGGTGCGCTCCCCCGGGAAGGCGATCAACTCCTCCACCTCCCGCTCCGCTTCGGCCAGTGCGTGGCGGATGGCGGGGACCACGTGGGCGGGAGTGATGCGCCCGAAGGGGATGGGAAGCTCCCGCGAGAGGAGCGGGTTGGCCTCGATCAGCTCGTCGGTAGCGACCGTCACCGTGCTGGCCTTTTCGTTTCGTGACTGAATTGCGCGGAGCACCCGCGCGCGTGCACTTGAACCCCGCCGGCGGGCGAACGGTCCGCGTGAACGTCTGGAAGCCCCGTGCCACGCCCCGGCGGGCGCGGGATGCGCCTTCCGCCGCGGCCGGCGAGCCGATAGGATCAGCGGCGAGGCGGCGGGCGTCAACCTCGGGCGTCACAAAGGCGCGCCACGCCACGTTCTCCACCTGCCAGAAGGGAAGGGCGGCGCCCCGAGCGCGGCTCGCCCGCCGCAGCGGACCCCCAAGCGCGATGGCCGATCGCCCGTGCACTCGATCCCGGCAGTCAAGGTGCGGCCCTCCGCCGCGCCGCCCGTGAGCCGCGGCCCCGCCGTGGACTACGACGCGCTCTTCCGCCGCCTCTACCCGTCGCTCTTCCGGTACCTGCACCGGCTGACGGGCGAGACCGACGCGGCCGACGACATCGCGCAGGAGAGCTTCGTGCGGCTGCTGGGGCGGGAGATGCCGGAGGACGAGGCGCGGCTCTGGCTCTTCACCGTGGCGACCAACCTCTTCCGCGACGGCGCCCGCACCCGCAAGCGGCGCGAGCGGCTGCTGGCGGTGCGCCCCTGGACGCCCACCGCGCTCCCGCGCCCCGACGAGGCGGCCGAGCGCGCGGCCACGGTGAAGGCGGTGCGCGGTGCGCTGGACACGCTGGCGGAGCGGGACCGGCAGATGCTGCTGATGCGGGAGGAAGGCTTCCGCTACGACGAGATCGCGAAGGTGGTGGGCGTGGCGCCGGGATCGGTGGGCACGCTCCTGGCCCGGGCCGCGCGGCGGTTCGTGGCCGCATGGGACAACGGAGGGAACGACGGTGAACAGGCACTTGGGTGAGGGCACCCTGCAGGCGCTCCTCGACGGCGCGCTCCCACCGGGGGAGCGCCCCGCCGCCGAGGCGCACCTGGCGGCGTGCGGCGAGTGCGCGGCGGCCGCGCGCGAACTGCGGGCGCTGAACGAGCGGGCGTCGGCCCTGCTGGCCACGGGCGACGTGCCCGCGCCGGTGGCGCAGGCGCAGATGTCGCTGCGCGCCCGCCGGGCCCGCCGCAGCCAGTGGGGCGGCGACGCCCGCCGGGCGCTGCTGCGCGCCGCGGTGCTGGTGCTGGGGCTCGCCGGGGTGGCCGCGGCCGCCGTTCCCGGCTCGCCCGTGCGCGAATGGATCGAGGACGCGGTGCTCCCGGCCCGGAAGCAGACGCTCGCGCCCGCCGTCGGCCGCGCCCCGGCGCCGCCGCCGCGCGAGGCCGCCGCCCCCGGCGCCCCCACGGGGGTGTCGATCCGCCCCGACGCGGGCGCGGTGCGGGTGGTGCTGAGCGGCGCCTCGCCGCGGCTGCAGGTGACGGCGCGGCTGGTGGACGACGACCACGCGGGGGTGCTGGCGCGCGGCCGGGCGAGGCAAGGGGCACGTTTCCGCACCGGTCCGGGTAGGATCGAGGTGGTGGGCGCGGGGGCGGGGGAGATCGAGGTGGAGATCCCCCGCGCGGCCCGCGCCGCCACCGTGGAGGTGAACGGCCGCGTGCGCGTGGCCAAGGACGGCGACTCGCTGCGGGTGCTCGCGCCCGCCGGGGTGCCGGGCGAGGGTCCGGTCGTGCGCGTGGAAGGGTAGGCGCGGGCGGCACCTTCGCCCCCCGCGCCTCCCCGCCACGTACCCGGCACCCCTGGACCGATGCTCTCCTCGCTCGCCGCGCTGCTGCTCGCCGCCGCCGCCCCCGACACCACGTGGGGGGCGATCCGCGGCAGCGTGCTGAGCGAGCCCGGCGGCACCCCCCTCCCCTCGGCCGTGGTCGAAGCCACCACCGGCGGCCGCACCCTGACCGACAGCACCGGCGCCTACCTGCTCTCCCGCGTGGCCGCGGGGCGGCAGACGCTGCGCGTGCACTCCATCGACCACGAGCCGTTCGAGGTGGACGTCTTCGTCCCCGCGCGCGGCGAGGTGGTGCTGGGCGTGTCGCTGCGCCACCGGCCGCTGGTGCTCGACACCGTCCGCGCCAGCGGCGGCGGCGTGGCGGGCACCGCGAGCGACCCCGCGCCGCGCAGCGAGGCGGCCCTCACCGACTTCCCCGCCTTCGAAGGCCCCGGCGGGCTGGAGCCGGCGGGCGGCGACGGCAACGGCAACGGGGGCGGCGGCGGGAGCGGCGAGGAGGTGCTGATGGTGCGCGGCGCGGCGGCGGACCTCAAGCTGGTGCTGCTGGACGGCGCCCCGGTGTACGCGCCCTTCCACATGGCGGGGCTGATCGAGAGCTTCGAGCCGGGGCTCCTCTCCCGCGCGCGCCTGTACCTGGGCGGCGCGCCCGCCCGCTACGACGGCGGCGTGAGCTACGTGCTGGACCTGGCCACCCGCGGCGCGAGCACCGAGCGCTGGTCCGGCGGCGCCTCGGCCGACATGGTGGCGGTGCGCGGCGAGGCCGACGGGCCGCTCTGGAAGGGCGCCGGGCTGCTGCTGGCCTCGCGCGCGGTGCACGGCGCCTCGCTGGGGCGGCTGGAGGGGGAGCCCTTCCCCTACTCCTACGCCGACGGGCTGGCCCGGCTGGACGTGTCGCTGGGACGCGGCGCGCGGCTGGCGGTCACCGGCTTCACCAACCGCGAGGGGGTGCGGGTCGACACCACCCCCTGGCCCGACAACTTCCTGCGCTGGAGCAACGCGGCGGGCTCGGCCCGGCTGCGCGGCCTCCTCCTCGGCGAGCAGGGCGAGCTGACCGTGGCCTTCTCGGCGTTCGACGCCCAGTTCCCCATCGGGCAGCTCATGGCCCAGAGCCACCAGAAGCGGGCGCGGGTGGCGCTGGACTTCACCCGCGAGTTGGGCGCGCTGCGGCTGGGGTACGGCTACGCCTGGGACCGGCGGTGGGCGGACCACACCGTGTTCGACCGCGGCGCCGACAAGCTGACCTTCGCCCGCGATACCTTCGGCACCATGGGCGGGTGGTACCTGGACGGGCTCTGGCGCGCCGCCCCGGGGTGGCTGGTGCGCGGCGGGGTGCGCGGCGACATGTTCGCCGGGGGGCCGTTCCTCTCGTTCTCGCCGCGGCTGGCGCTCACCTGGCTGATGACGCCGCGCGCGGCGCTCACCCTGGCCGGCGGGCGCTACCACCAGCTGGTGCTCGCGCGCATCCCCGAGCCCATCGACTACGGCGACGGCGACGTGGCCAACCGGCTCCACATCCCCACGGTGTTCACCGTCGCCAGCGGAACGCACCTCACCCTGGCGCTGGACCAGCAGCTCGCGCAGGGGGTGCGGCTGGGGCTGGAGGGTTACTTCAAGCGCTTCCGGGGGATCGACCCCGAGACGGTGGGGGACCATGCCAGCGGGGTGGACGTGTGGGTGCGCCGCGGCGAGGGGGCGGTGAGCGGGTGGATGGGGTACTCGCTGGCCTGGTACTGGGCGCGCCTGGGGGCGCAGTCCGACAGCGGGCCGACCCGTCCTCCCTTCGCGGGGCGGCAGACGGTGAGCGCGGGGCTGGCCGCGCAGGGGCGTCACGGGCGCGCCGAGGTGCGGCTGGCGTACGGCTCCGGGCTTCCCTACAGCTCGGTGGGCTCCGGGGCCGATCCCTCCGCGCCCAACCTCCCCGAGACACCGCTCCCCGCCACCCCGGGCGAGGTGGCGGCGCCGCTCTCGCGCCCCCCCCAGGACTTCCTGCGGATCGACGTGCAGCTCTCGCGCACCTTCACCCCGCGGCTGCGCGGGCACGAGACGGCGCTCACCCCCTACGTGCGGGTGATGAACGCGCTGGACCGCCGCGACAACCTCTTCTACCGCTACGGCCGCGCCGGCGACCTGGAGGCGGCCCCCACCGCGACCCTGCCGATCCTCCCCGTCTTCGGCCTGGAGTGGAAGCTCTAGCCTTTACCGGATCCTGAAAAAAGGGGCCTCACACGGAGCCGACGGAGTCAACGGTACCATCAACTCCGTTGACTCCGTTGACTCCGTGTGAGATTGCAGTCGCCGTTCAGGGGTGCCAGATTGCCGCCCTTCCTGCGGCATGGCGCGAACCCGAAGCACGGCTGAATGACCACCGCCGACCAGCTCTGCGAGCATATCCGGTCCCTGGGCCGCGACGACGAGCGGCTCGCCTGCGACTTCGCGCGCATCTTCCTGGCGCGCGTCCCCCGCTCGCTGCTGGAGGAGCGCCCGCCGGCCGAGCTGGCCGCCATGGTGCTGGGCGCCTGGGAGTTCCTCAAGCGCGCCCGGCCGGACCGGGTGAACGTGGAGGTGGTGGACCCGCAGGGCGAGGGGTGGAGCGCCCCGGTCTCGGTGATCCGCACCGAGGTGGGCGACCGCCCCTTCATCGTCGACACCCTGCGCGAGTATCTGAACGCCGAGAACATCGCCATCCTGCACTACGTCTACCCGGTGGTGCGGGTGGACCGCGGGCCCGACGGCGCCATCACGGCCCTGGGCGCGGGCGCCAGCGGCGAGAGCCTGGAGGCGCTGGGGCACATCGAGATCCCGCGCGCGGCCGGCGCCGGGCGGGCGGACGCCATCCGCGCCGAGGTGGAGCGGCGGCTCACCGACGTGGTCGAGGCCACCCGCGACTTCCGCGCGATGGTCGACGAGCTGGAGCGGGTGCGGGGCGCGGTGGCCGGCTACGTCCGCCGCTTCCCCGACCGCGCGGGCGAATACGGCGAGTACCTGGAGTTCCTGGGCTGGCTGCGGCAGGGGAACTTCGTGTTCCTGGGCTACCGCGCCTACGAGGTGGTGGGCGCGGGAGACCAGGCCGCGGTGCGGGTGGAGCCCGGCTCCGGCCTCGGCATCCTGGCGGGGGAGGAGCGCTCCACCTACGCGCAGCCGCGGCCGCTGGCGGAGCTGGAGCCGGGGCTGCGCGGCCGGCTCACCGGCGGGCCGCTGCTGATCGTGAGCAAGGCCAACCGCGAGGCCACCGTGCACCGCCGCGCGCGGATGGACTACGTGGGGGTCAAGCGGCTGGGCGACGACGGCAACGTCGCCGGCGAGTGGCGCTTCCTGGGGCTCTTCACCACCCAGGCGGACGCCCAGCCGCCGGGCGACATCCCCATCCTCCGCCACAAGCTGCGCACCATCCTCGCCGAGAGCGGGGCGCGCCCGGGGTCGCACGACTACAAGGAGATCATCTCCACCCTGCAGGAGATGCCCAAGGAGGAGCTGTTCCAGGCCACGCCGGAGCAGCTCCGGGGCGAGGTCGACGCCGTGCTCGCCCACCTCTTCAGCGGCGACGTGCGGGTGGTGCTGCGCCCCGACCCGGTGCGCGGCGAGGCGGCGGCCATGGTGATCCTGCCGCGCGGGCGCTTCAGCGCCGAGATCCGCCGCGACGTGGCCGGGCTGCTGGGCGAGCGGCTGGGCGGCGAGGTGCGCAGCCACGCGCTGGCCATGGGCGGGGCCGACCAGGCGCGCATCCACTTCTACCTGGGCGGGCAGGGTGGCCAGGTCCCGCGCCTCCCCGACGACGTCCCCGCCGCCGAGCGCGAGCTGGAGGCGGAGATCGGGCGGCTGGTGCGCACCTGGGACGATCTGCTGGAGGAGCGCCTGGCCGCGGCCGGCGACCCCGCGGAGGCGCGCCGCCTGGCGCGCGCCTACGGCGAGGCGGTGGGCGAGGACTACCGCGCCGCCAACACCCCCGAGGCGGCGCTGCACGACGTCTCGCGGATGCAGGAGATGCTGGCCGCGGGCGGCACCGTCTCCCTCCTCCTCCGCCCCCCGGTGGACGGGGAGGTGGTGGCGGCCGGCGCCACGGTGCTGCGCCTCTACCTGGCCGGCGAGCGGATGGTGCTCTCGGACTTCATGCCCATCCTGGAGGATCACGGGGTGCGGGTGCTGGAGGTCGACACCTTCGAGCTCGAGGCGGTGGAGCCGCTCCCGCACCTGATGGTCTACTCCTTCCACGTGCAGTCGCGCGGCGGCGAGGCCATCCCCCCCGACCTCTACCCCGCGCTCGCCGAGAGCCTGCTCGCCTCGCGCGCCGGCGACGCGCAGAAGGACCCGTACGCGGCGCTCACCCTCTCCTCGGGGCTGCGCTGGCGCGAGGTCGACGTGGTGCGCACCTACGCCAACTACGCCTCGCAGATCGGCGCCATCCCCTCGCGGCTCTCGCCGGTGCGCGCCTTCGCCGCGTACCCGCACGTGGCGCGGATGCTGGTGGAGCTCTTCACCGCCCGCCTCTCGCCGGAGAAGAAGCCCACGAAGGGGGAGCTGCAGGAGATCCGCGCCGGGCTGCTGGCGGAGCTGGAGAAGGTCACCAGCCTGGCCGACGACCGGGCGCTCAGGCGGCTGATGAACCTGGTCGAGGCCACCGTGCGCACCAGCTACTTCCGCCACGGGGGCGCGGACCCCACGGTGCGCTCGGGCGGGGTGCCGTACATCTCCATCAAGGTGCGCTCGGCCGAGGTGGAGGAGCTGAAGCGGACGCGGCTCCTCTACGAGATCTACGTGCACAGCGCGCGGATGGAGGGGGTGCACCTGCGCGCCGCCCCCGTCTCGCGCGGCGGCATCCGCTGGAGCGACCGGCCGGACGACTTCCGCACCGAGGTGCTGGGGCTGGTGCTCACCCAGGTGGTGAAGAACGCCACCATCGTCCCCAGCGGCTCCAAGGGCGGCTTCATCACCAAGCGCCAGCACGCCGACCGCGACGCCCAGATGGAGGAGGCGCGGCAGCAGTACATGACGCTGATGCGCGGGCTGCTGGACCTGACCGACAACCTGGCGGGGGTGAAGGTGGTGCCGCCCCCCGCCGTGGTGCGCCACGACGGCGACGACCCGTACCTGGTGGTCGCGGCCGACAAGGGGACGGCGCACCTCTCCGACACCGCCAACGCGGTGGCGGCGGAGTACGGCTTCTGGCTCGACGACGCCTTCGCCAGCGGCGGGAGCCAGGGGTACGACCACAAGAAGGAGGGGATCACCGCGCGCGGCGCCTGGGAGTGCGTGAAGCGCCACTTCCGCGAGATGGGCACCGACATCCAGGCCACGCCCTTCACCGTGGCCGGCATCGGCGACATGAGCGGCGACGTGTTCGGCAACGGGATGCTCCTCTCCCCCGTGATCCGGCTGGTGGCCGCCTTCGACCACCGGCACATCTTCATCGACCCCGACCCCGACCCCGACCCCGCGCGCTCCTTCGCCGAGCGCCGGCGGATGTTCGACCTGCCGCGCTCGAGCTGGGACGACTACGACCGCTCCCTCCTCTCCGCGGGGGCGATGATCGTCCCCCGCGCCAGCAAGGAGGTGGAGGTCACCCCCGAGGCGCGCCGCGCGCTGGGGCTGGCGGACGAGGTGGAGCGGCTGGACGGCGAGGCGCTGGTGCGGGCGGTGCTGAAGGCGCCGGTGGACCTGCTCTGGAACGGCGGGATCGGCACCTACGTGAAGGACGCCGGCGAGACCCACGCCGACGCGGGCGACACCACCAACGACCCCGTGCGCGTCGACGCCGACGAGCTGCGCTGCCGGGTGGTGGGCGAGGGCGGCAACCTGGGCTTCACCCAGCTCGGGCGCATCGCCTTCGCGGCCCGCGGGGGGAAGATCAACACCGACGCGCTGGACAACTCGGCCGGCGTGGACATGTCGGACCACGAGGTGAACCTCAAGATCCTGCTGGGCGCCGTGGTGCGCTCGGGGGAGATGACCATGGAGGGGCGCAACGAGCTGCTCCGCTCCATGACCGACGAGGTGAGCCGGCTGGTGCTGCGCAACAACTTCGGCCAGTCGCTGGCGGTGTCGCTGGACGAGGCGCGGTCGAAGGAGGCGCTCGACGACTTCTCCTCGTTCGCGCAGGCGCTGGCGCGCGAGGGGCGGCTGGACCCGGCGGAAGAGGGGATCCCCGACTCCGAGGGGATGAAGGCGCGCGCGCAGGCGAAGAGCGGCCTCGCCCGGCCCACGCTCGCCGTGCTGCTGGCGCACGCCAAGCTGCAGGCCAAGCAGGCGCTCCTGGACTCGGCCGTCCCCGACGACGCGGCCACCGACCCGTTCCTGGTGGACTACTTCCCCCGCGCGGCGGTGGAGGCGGCGGGCGAGGAGCGGCTGCGGGAGCACCGGCTGCGGCGCGAGATCGTGACCACCGAGCTGGTGAACGACCTGGTGAACCTGATGGGCTCCTCCTTCCTGCACCGCGCCGCGCGCGACTCGGGGCGGGGGATCGCGGAGGTGGCGCGGGCCTGGCTGGTGGCGAGCCGCATCGCCGGCGCGGCCGAGATCCGCGCCGACTTCGCCGCGGCCGAGGGGCGCTTCCCGGCGGAGACCCTCTACCGCTGGCTGTTGGGGCTGGCGCGGGTGCTGGAGCAGACCACGCACTGGCTCCTCGCCAACGTGCCGGCCGAGTCCGACACGGCGGCGCTGATCGACGAGGCGCGCGGCGGGCTGGCGGCGCTGCGCGGCGGCTTCGCGAAGTTCGTGGCGGGGGAGGACCGCACCGTCTTCCTGCAGCGGCTGGGCGAGCTGCAGGACCTGGGGGTGGAGAAGACGCTGGGCGAGCGGCTGATCACCCTGCGCTTCCTCCCGCAGCTCCTGGAGATCGTGAACGTGGCGCGCGGCGCGGGCACCGAGGAGATCCGCACCGCCCGGGCCTTCTACGCGGTCTCGGAGAAGCTCGGCACCGCGCGGCTGCGCGAGGCGATGCGGAGCGCGGCGGGCGACGACCCCTGGGAGCGGCGCTACGCCCAGGCGCTGGCCGACGACCTGACCGGCGCGCAGCGCGCCGTGGTCGCCGCCGTCCTCCGCGACGGCGAGGACCCGGGGCGGGCGCTGGGCGGGCTGGAGAAGGCGCACGCGCGGGAGTTCAAGGCCTTCCGCGACATGGTGGCGGAGCTGCAGGGCGGGAACTGCCCGCTGGCGGCGTACGCGATGGCCGTGCGCCACCTGCAGGGTCTCGCGGGCGCGCTGAACGCGAGCTGAGCGGCACGTCCCCGCGGATCGGCGCCGACGCGCGCCGATCCGCCGCGGGGTTGGAAGGATTTGAATTCGCCGGATATTGGCCGGGGTGTGGGGGCGGCAGCCTCCGCGGCCGGCAGGTGCACTAAAATTCGTTGTCCCTTTTCTCCTACTGTTCCCGCGCATCCCTTATGACTCTGCGATCGATCCTTCCCACCCTGACGCCCCTCCGCTACCGATGGAACGCTTGGCTCCATCCTCAGACCGCCCGCGCTCCCCGGAAGGACGGCCTCGACCACCTGCGCATCTTCGGCGTCGGCACGACCAAGGGCCCCATCCCCCTGGTAATCGGGATCACGGGCCACCGGGAGCTGGTCGAGTCGCAGCGCCCCAAGTTGGAGGAACGGGTGGCGCGCGTGTTGAGAGAGGCGGGCAGCGAGTGCCGCTACACGCCGCTCATGCTGCTGACGACGCTTGAAGGGGAAGCCGACCGGCTCGCCGCGCGGGTCGCGCTGAAGCTTGGCGTGAAGGTGGCGGCGGCCCTCCGCTTCCCTACCAAACAGGCCAGGAACCTCGTCGACGAGGCGTCGCGGTCCGATTTCGACCAGCTCGTCTCTAGCGCTCTTGTGCTTCAGGTGCCCGCGAGCGACCACATGAGAGGAGCGACGCCCGCGGACGCGGAGGCGTACGTCGTCGCCAAATGCGATCTGCTGGTCGCGCTGTGGGATGGCGAGCCGGGCGATGAGACCGCAAAGGTGGTCGAGTGGCAGCTCGGCGGGTTACCCTCCGCTTACACGCGGGGGCGCCGTCCGCTGGACCCCGCTGGTCTGGGGCCGGTACGTCACATCCTCTGCGCGCGCGCCGGGGAGAGCCGCCCTTCCGCGGTGGACGAGCGCCTCTTGGAGCCGGGACACCGGGACTGGCAGGTACCGCCCGGGTTCGAGCCGAAGCCACCGGACTCAGCCGGCAAGATTCGCCACGCGCTCTGGCTCGGCGACTTCGAGTGGCCGATCCGGGAGCAGATCCATGGCTTCAACCGCGACGCCGTGACGCTGCGCGACGATCTCGCCGGGACGATGCAGAAGACACGGAGCCAGCTCCTGGCCGGGCTTGGCGACATACCCGGGCCTGCCTCCAAAAAAACGCTGGAGACCTTTGCCCTGGCCGACGGGCTCGCGCAACGCCTCGAAGCCGAACGGCTCGGGGCGATCAAGCGGGCCTTTGTCGCCGCGACAGCGGGCATCATCCTGTTCACCCTCTATGCGCACCTGCTTCACGGGCACCCCGCCGTGCTGGCGGGCTACCTCCTCTGCACGGGCTACGCGCTGTGGCAGGCGCGCGTCGCCGGGTGGTATCGCTTGGAGGAGAAGTACCTGGACTACCGGGCGCTCGCCGAGGGGCTGAGAGTGCAGTTCTACTGGGCCCTAGCGGGGATCGCCGACCCCGTGTCCGAGCACTACCTGCGCAACCAGCGTACAGAGCTGGCGTGGATTCCCCGGGCGATCCGCTCACACTGCGTGCGCTGGGGCTTCTCGGGAGTGGACGTCGAACCCGCACGGCCCGCCGTGCTCAACTGGGTCCGGGAGGTGTGGGTGAGATCGCAACTCGTGTTCCTCGCGCATCGCACTGAGATCTTGGAGCGTAAGAAGCTGCGCCTCGACCTGGCTTTGTGGATCATGAACGTGCTGATGCTCGGAGGCGCGCTTTTCCTGCTCCTGTGGTCGATGTACGGCTCCGGCGGGCACGCCGGGGACCCCTGGTTATTAGGGATCGAGATCACCTCGCTGGCGCTGCTCGTCGTGTTCGTCGACTCCTTCCGGGCGGTCGCGGAGAAGATGAGGTATGGCGCACAGCACCAGCGTTACGCATCGATGCGCAACATCTACAAACAAGCGGAGTGGTTGTTCGGGCAGGTGGAGGGTGACCCTGCCCGCATGCGCGAGTTGCTGATGGACCTGGGCGAATACGCGCTGAGTGAGAACGCGGAGTGGCTCCGCATTGACCGCGACCGTCCCCTCGAGGTACCGAGCTGAGCGGGCAAGCCCCTGCGGATCGGCGCCGACTCGCGCCGGCCCGCCGCAAGGTCGGAAAGGATTTGAATTCGCCGGATTTTGGCCGGGGTGCGGGGCGGCAGCCTCCGCGGCCGGCAGATATACGAAATTCGCTCTTCGTTTTCTCCTGCGGTTTCCTCGTATCCCCGTCCGTTACGCGGCGTTCTCCAGCCCCGGAGATGGCGAACGGCCGCCCGGCACGGTCGGGATGCATAGGGAGGATCCCGGTCATGGCAAAGCCAGCCCACCGTCGCACCAGTTGGCGCGCTCGCGCCCTGCGATCAATCCTTTCTCGCCTGAAGCAACTCCACGAACGTTGGAGTGCCTGGCTCCATCCCCGGACTGCCCGTGTTCCCTGGAAGGGCGGCTTCGGCTACCTGCGCATCTCCGCCCCCGACACGGCCAGGGGCCCCATCCCCCTGGTGATCGGGGTCACGGGCCACGGGAAGCTGCTTGAGTCGCAGCGCCCTGAGGTGGAGGGGAGGGTGGCGCGCGTGTTGAGAGAGGCGCGCAGCGAGTGCCGCTACACACCGCTCGTGCTGCTGACGACGCTCGACGGAGAAGCCGGCCGGCTCGCCGCGCGGGTGGCGCTGGATCTGGACTATGACGTGACGGTGGTGGCGGCCCTCCGCTCCCCGGCGAAACAGGCCAGGAAGCTCGTCGACACGGCCTCACGGCCCGAGTTCGACCGGCTCGTCTCGAGCGCCCTCGTGCTGCGGGTCCCCACGCGCCGTGGCAGGCGAAAGGCGACGCTCACCGACGCGGAGGAGTACGTCGTCGCCAACTGCGATCTGCTGATCGCGCTGTGGGACGGCAAGCTGGACAGTGAGACCGCGAAGGTGGTGGAGTGGCAGCTCGGCGGGCTCCCCTCCGCCTACACGCGGGAACGCGGTCCACTGGACCCCGCGGGTCTGGGGCCGGTGCGTCACGTCCTCTGCGCGCGCGCCGGGGGGAGCCGCCCTTCCGTGGTGGCCGAGCGCCTCCTGGAGCCGGGGCCCAACCGCCCACGCGCCGATGAAACCCAGAGGCCGGGCTATTTGCGGAAACGCGCGGTGCGCCCCGCGCGGCAGGTGCCGCCTGGGTTCGAGCCGGAAGCACCGGACCCGGCCGGCAAGATTCGCCGGGCGCCCTGGCTCGGAGACGCCGAGTGGCCGATCCGGGAGCAGATCCACGGCTTCAACCGTGACGCCGTGGCGCTGCGCGACGACCTCGCCGGGACGATGCAGAAGACACGGAGCTGGCTCCAGGACGGGCTCGGCGACATCGTCGGCCCCGTCCGCGACACGCTGGAGGCACTTACCCTGGTCGACGGGCTCGCGCAGCGCTTCCGGACAGAGCGGATCTGGGCGATCAAGCGGACCTTTGTCGCCGCGGAAGTGGGTATCGTCCTGTTCATCCTCTACGCGCACCCGCTCCACGAGTACCCCGGCGTGCTGATGGGCTATCTCCTCTGCATGGCCTACGCGCTGTGGCAGGCGCGCGTCGCCGGGTGGTACCGCCTGGAGGAGAAGCACCTGGACTACCGGGCACTCGCCGAGGGGCTGAGAGTGCAGTTCTACTGGGCCCTGGCCGGGATCGCCGACCCCGTGTCCGAGCACTATCTGCGCAACCAGCGTACGGAGCTGGCGTGGATCCCCCGCGCGATTCGCTCCCTCTGCGTGCGGTGGGGGTTTTCGGGAGTGGACGGACTCGCGCCTCCCGCCGTGCTCGACCGGGTCCAGGCGGCGTGGGTAGGGTCGGAGCTCACGTTCTTCGAGGGAAAAATCGAGGATCTAGAACGCCAGGAGCTGGGTTTCGACCTAGCCTCGGGCATCTCGTTCGTGCTGGCGCTCGGAGGCGCGCTCCTCCTGCTCCTGTCGTCGCTGCTCGGGTCCGGCGCGCACCCCGGAGCCGAACCCGCGGTCGCGGCCGCGGCCGAGGGTGAGCTCCGGTTCCAGATCGAGATCACCGTGCTGGCGCTGCTCGCCCTGTTCGCCGGCTTCTCCCGGGTGATCGCGGAGAAGATGGGGTATGCCGCACAGCGCCGGCGTTACGTGTGGATGCGCGACATCCACGCCCAGGTGCGGCGGTTGTTCGGGCAGGTGGCGGGTAACCCCACCCGCAAGCGCGATCTGCTGGTGGACCTGGGCGGATACGCGCTGATCGAGAACGCGGAGTGGCTCCGTGTCCACCGCGACCGTCCGCTCGAGGTGCCCATCGGCTGAGTGGCGCGCCGTGCTGGTGCCAGGTTCGGCTGGGCAGAAGGATGTCACACGGGAGGACCAGAGAAACCGTGGGTGTTCTCTGGTCCTCCGTGTCTCTGTGTGAGATCATTCCAGGACCACTACGAACTCCGGAACCGAGGACGCGCAGTATGCCCATCACCACCATCAACCCCGCCACGGGCGAGGAGCAGGCGACGGAGCTCGACCGGCTCACCGAGGATGAGGTCGAGGTGAAGCTGGCGAAGGCGGACGAGGCCTTCCGCGCCCACCGGCGCACCTCGCTGGAGGAGCGCGCGGCGAAGATGCGGGCGGCGGGGCGGATCCTCGCGGACGAGAAGGAGACGTTCGCGCGGATGATGACGATGGAGATGGGGAAGACCTTCAAGGCGGCGATCGCCGAGGCCGAGAAGTGCGCCTGGGTCTGCCGCTTCTACGCCGACCACGCCGCGGAGTACCTGGCGGACGAGATCGTCGAGACCGACGCGCGAACGTCGTACGTCCGCTACCTGCCGCTCGGGCCGGTGCTGGCGGTGATGCCGTGGAACTTCCCCTTCTGGCAGGTCTTCCGCGCGGCCGCGCCGACGCTGATGGCCGGCAATGCGATGCTCCTGAAGCACGCGAGCAATGTGCCCGGTTGCGCCCTGGCGATCGAGCAGGTGCTCCACGAGGCCGGCGTTCCGAAGGACCTGTTCCGAACGCTGATCCTGCCGAGCAGCGACGTCGAGGCGCTGATCCGCGACGAGCATGTGGCGGCCGTCACCCTGACCGGGAGCGTCGCCGCCGGGCGGAGCGTCGCCACCGCCGCCGGCTCGGTGCTCAAGAAGTGCGTGCTCGAGCTCGGCGGGTCCGACGCTTATCTGATCCTGGAGGATGCCGACGTCCGTGCCGCGGCGAAGGTCGCGGCGACCGCGCGCATGGTCAACGGCGGCCAGAGCTGCATCGCGGGCAAGCGCTTCATCGTCGTGCGCAAGATCCTCGAGCAGTTCGAGTCCACCTTTGCCGAGGCGATGCGCGGCTACGAGATGGGCGATCCGGCGAAAGAAGGCACCCGCCTTGGGCCGATGCAGAGCGTCAAGGCGCGCGACGAAATCCACCGCCAGGTGACCGAGAGCGTGCGCAAGGGCGCGAGGGTACTGCTGGGCGGCAAGGTTCCGGATCGACCCGGCGCCTGGTACCCGGCGACGGTGCTCACCAACGTGCTCCCCGGCCAGCCCGCTTACGACGAGGAGGTGTTCGGCCCCGTCGGCGCGGTGATCGCCGCCGAGGACGAGGCCGACGCGATCCGGATCGCCAATGCGAGCGAGTTCGGCCTGGGCTCGGGAGTGCTCACCGGCGATATCGACCGCGGGCGACGGATCGCCGCGCAGGAGCTCGAGGCGGGGCTGAGCTTCGTCAACGAGAACGTGCGCTCCGACCCGCGAATGCCGTTCGGCGGGGTCAAGCATTCGGGCTTCGGGCGCGAATGCAGCGCTTATGGGATTCGCGAGTTCACCAACGTCAAGAGCGTCCACGTGCGCCGGCTCGAAGCGGCAGGGACGAGCACCGTCGAATAAGGCGAGCTCAAGGCCCGCCTTGCTCGCGGAACCACTTGGTCAGCACGTACTTGGTCCCGCGCCTGACCTTCATCCCCTGGTGGAGCGTCGCCGGGTTCGGGCGTCCGTCGGGCAGCAGGTTGTTCCACGCGAGCAGCTTGCCGGTCTCCGGCTGGACGGTCTTGCCGATCGTCTTGAAGCGCGTCGCTCCGCCGTCCTCGGGCTCGTTCAAATAGATCATCGCGGTCCAGGTGCGCTGCCCCGCGTCGGCGGTGTGGACGTAGAAATCGTAGCCGCCCGGCTCGAACGTGTCGGTGTGGGGCTTGAACTCCTGGCCCGGCGCATAGCGCTGGCCTTGCAGCGGCTCGCTTGCGGCGAGCGGCAGGCCGAGGAGATCCGCGACCTTGCGATCAACCTCGCCGACAACCGGGTCGCGCCAGTCAAAGTCGCAGGTTTCGCTGGTCCGGAAGTTCGCAACCCCGATGTCGTCGGAGATTTCGGATGGGCGCCGATGCTGATCGATGCGCTCGATCAGCGCGGCGCAGG
>JBJMPM010000032.1:0-2718 GCA_045803205.1 Longimicrobiaceae bacterium | reverse complement strand
TGTCCAGGTTCTCGGAGCCGCAGCAGCCGTACTCGGTGATGCGGTACAGTGGCTCGCCCGGGAGCTCGTCGTAGACCTCCCCGCGCTCGCCGCGCCGGCGGACGGTCCACGCCGGCCGCGCCGCGGGGTTCCGGGCGGGGCGGGCGACCACACTCACCTCGGCGCGGGTGGGCCCCTCCAGGTTGTCGCACTGCTCGACGACCGTCTTCTCCTCCAGCACCAGGTGCGGCGGCGGCCCCTCGAAAATGCTCGTTCCCACGATGCTGTAGCGCACGCCCGTCGTCCGATATCCCCCGGTGCAGCTCTCCGTCCGCGGCAGCACCTCGTAGCTCGACGTCGACGTGAGCCGGCCGGCGGATGCCGCGGATGCGCGCTGCTGCGCCTGCGCGGGTGCAGAAGCAGCCAGCAGGACCAGCACGGCGGCGCGCAGCGTGTTCATCGGGATGGATACGGAAGGGGGAGGACGATCCTGCGCCGTGGAGGCGACCGGGCGATGATTTCGCGTTTGAGAATGCTGAAAACCTCATCTCTCCAGATATACCCTGAGAACGCTTGAGAAACCGCCACCCAATGGTGTCATCCAGAGGCCCGGCCTCAACTCATCCTGTGTCCACAACGGGCTTCGCAGGGCCGAAGGATCTAACTACGGCCACCACGGAGCCCGCTGCGGAAGCCGCACGACAGCCGCGGCAACGTCGTGTCTCGACCGCCGCGGGGCCCGCCATTCGCGACGCTGCCGCGCCTGGGTCTCGCGGCGTCCCCGGCCAGATCCCTCGGCTCTGCCGACACCGGTGCGGTGGTGGATTCGTCGGGGCCGAGCCTCGGGATGACACCGTAGTGTTTCGGCCGATGACGTTGCCCGACCGTCTTTGAGCTTCCTCAATGCGGGAGGAACTCGCGGACGTCGAGCAGCTCGAGGTGCGAGTCGGCGGCGATGAGCTGGCGGAGGATGGCGGCGTGCCCGGCGCCGAAGATCACCAGGATGCGGTCGCCCGGCTCGGCCAGGCGCTGGAGGTTCGCGAAGATGCGGATGTTGCGCTCGTACCACTTCGCCAGCACGTCGGCGCCCGCGTAGCCGTCGCCCGCCCCCACCCGCGCCATCTCCACGTACTGCCGGTGGCCCCACTCGATGCGGCTGGGGTCGTTCTCCGCCCGCAGGATCGCCCCGATGCTGCTCTCGCGGTGCATGCGGGCCTGCTCCGCGCCGATCTGCCCGATCAGGCGCTGGAACCGCGCCACGAACGGCGTGTCGTGGACCGCTGCGTACCGCATCAGCGCGTCGAACGGGAGGTCTCCGCCGACGTCGATGGGGTACACGCGCGCGTGTCCGAACCGGTGCGCCAGCCGGAAGCCGAGCTGCTGGACCTCGCTGCGGGCGAGCTCGTGCCGCCCCGCCCGGAAGGCGGCGTAGAGGCTGTCCAGGCGGCGCGCGCTCTCCTGCCGCGCTTCCACCGCGATCTTCGTGGGCCGGAACCGCGCGAGCGCCTCGACCACGGCCGCGACCTCCGCCTGCTTCGCGGGCGTGGCCACGTCCGGGATGTCGACCTTCACCAGGTCGAGACCAGGATTGTCGAAGTGGTAGGCGCCGAGGACGAGCACCTGCGCCCGCGGCCCGGGCGGCGCCGCCCCGGTCTGGCCCTGGACCGCGGACGCCGCCAGGACGAGCGCGGCCAGGGTCCCGATCGGTCGAATCGCACCCGCGAGCGTCATGGCTCCCCCTCTCCGTTCCTCCGCTTGAGTGCCGTTACGCCGCCTCGGCCGCGTCCCGCAGCGCCTCGCGGGTGGCGCGGTAGCCCTCTTCCAGGAAGAACTGCGTGCGATCGAAGACCCAGCCGCCCAGGTGGCCGATGCGGGGGCGGATCATCAGCAGCGGCGGGCCCGTCCACTCGTCTTCCAGCAGGCGGCGGCGCTGCTGCTGCAGGTTGAGCGTCAGCACGCGGTCGTGGATGGCGATCATCCCGTGGTCGAAGTAGTCCGGCGCGGGGGGCGTGATCTCGGAGCCCACGTCGATCGCGATCACCCGCTCGGTCGCCCAGTTCGCCGCGGCCCGGATGGGGAGCACGTCGAGCACCCCGCCGTCCACCACCACGTCGTCGCCCACGCGCAGCGGGGGGAAGTAGATGGGGATGGCGCAGCTCCCGTAGATGGCGTCGGCCACCGGCGTCGTCTCGTCCACCCCCGTGCCGAACCAGCGCTCCTCGCCCCTCACCAGGGAGACGGCGTTCACGCGGATGGGCAGCCGCGCGTCGGCGAAGGACCTGAGCGGCACCTGGCGCTTGATGTACGCGCGGTAGGTCTCGCCGTCGAACACCGACTCCTCGCGCACCCCGCCGAAGAGCACCGCGCGGCGGTTGATGGAGACGATGTCGTCCTTCTTCAGCGCCCGCGCGACCTCGGCCAGCTCCCGCCAGCCGAAGCCGCCGGCGATGGAGCACCCGATCAGCGCGCCGATGCTGCACCCGATGATGCCGTCCACGCGCACGCCGGCCTCCTGCAGCGCCTTCCACGCGCCCACGTGGGCGATCCCCTTGAGCCCTCCGCCGCCCAGCACCAGCACGGTGCGTGGGCGCTCGGGAAGGACGAGGCGCGGAGAAGCGGTGTTGGGCTCGGTCATGATGGCGGTCGAATGTTCGAAGGCGGATCCGTGCGGCAACGGGGCGGCGGCCCGCCACAACCATACCGCATGAAAGTCAGCCGAACAACAACCGCAATCTCACG
>JBJMPM010000003.1:0-5159 GCA_045803205.1 Longimicrobiaceae bacterium | reverse complement strand
CACGGAGAGTGGTTCTCTCCGTGCCTCCGCGTCTCTGCGTGAGACGAGTCTCTTTCGGATCAGGTCGCCGCCGGCCGCGGCTTCTTCAGCTTCGCCACCAGCATCTCGATGCGGGAGAAGGTCTGGATCACCCGCTCCTCGGAGAAGACGAACGACCCCCACTCGTTCAGGTAGCGGGTGCGCATCGCCAGCAGCCAGAGGTAGTGCGCCGCCTGGAAGTGCGGGATCGACGCCGCCTCGTCCGCCGACAGGGCGCGCACGCCGTTGTATCCGTCGATGAAGGTCTTCGCGTGCTCCGGCGGCACGTCGTTCATGGCCACCGCGAGGTCGTGCACCCGCCACGCCGGCCCGCAGAAGTCGAAGTCCAGCAGCGTGAGCCGGCCGTCGGACGTCACCAGCGCGTTGCTGGTTCCCGGGTCGCCGTGCGAGAAGCCGTACACCGGCGCCTCCAGCGGGAGCGCCGCGATCACCGGGCGCACCAGGGCCGCGGCGTAGCGCCCCATCGACCCCGCCGACGAGCGCGCGCCGAACGCCCGCAGCAGCACCTCCAGCGGCTCGTCCACCAGCTCCTCCACCGTGAGCGCCGGCCGCGAGGCGATGGGCGGCATGGCGTCGGCCACCTGGTGCATGCGCGCCAGCAGGACGCCGTAGGCGCGCAGGTGCTCCGGGTGCGGCCTCTCGTTCAGCGGCTGCCCCGCCGCGAAGCCGAAGAGCACGCCGAAGCGCGTCCCCTCGGGGGCGTCGAGCGCCAGGTAGCGGCGCCCGTCGGGGAGCGCCACGGGGGGCGAGACGGGGATGCCGGCGGCGGCGAGCCGCACCAGGAACTCCAGCTCGCCCCGTACCTCGTCCTCGGTGCGGCGCGCCGCGGGGTAGACGCGCAGCGCGAAGGAGCCGGAGCGGCTGCGGACCCTGTAGGTGTCCAGCGTCACCGCCTTGATGAGCTGGCAGCGCACCTCCTCCAGCCCGTACTCGCGCGCGACCACCTCGGCCAGCCCGTCGGCGGAGAGGAGCGACTTCAGGATGGGGACGCTCACCCCGCGGAGCGCCACGGCATCGATGCTCATGCAGTGCTTCCTCTTGCGGCCGGGCCCGGGGTCGCCGGGACGGCATGCGGGCGGCGCGGGTCTTCCACGCCGGCGCCCTGGAGCCGGCGGTAGGGCTCGCTGTCGCGCATCAGCTCGGCGTGCGTTCCCGCGGCCGCCACGCGCCCCGCCGACACCATCACCACCTGGTCCGCCAGCGCCGCGGTGGAGACGCGGTGGGTCACGAAGATCACCGTCCTCCCCTCCTGGCGCGCGAGCAGGTCGCGCAGGATCAGGGTCTCGGTCTGCATGTCGACGTTCGCCATGGCCTCGTCGAGCAGCAGCACCGGCGCGTCGCGGACCAGCGCGCGCACCAGCGCGATCCGCTGGCGCTGCCCGCCCGACAGGGTGGCGCCCCACTCGCCCACGTTCGTGTCGTAGCCGTCGGGAAGGTCGTCGATGAGCGACTTCAGCCGGCAGAGCCGCACCGCGTCGTCGACCCGCGCCCGCGAGGGGTCGTCGCTGCCGAGCGTCAGGTTCTCCCAGACGGTGCCCCGCACCAGGCTGAACTCCTGCCACACCACCGCCACCTGCCGGCGCAGGTCGGCGAGGGAGATGGAGGTGATCGGCGCGCCGTCCACGCACACCTCCCCCGAGTCCGGCTCCTCCATGCGCAGGATCAGGCGCAGCAGCGAGCTCTTCCCCGCCCCGCTGGGGCCCACGATGGCGGTGATGGCGCCGCGCGGGAAGCACACGCTCACATCGTGCAGCACCTCGCGCCCGGGCGAGTAGCCGAAGCACACGCCGCGCATGCTGATCTCGCCCCGCAGCACGGCGGCGATGGGCGGCGGCGGCTCGTATGCAAGGGTGGGGTCCTGCTCGGCGGGCTGGTCCAGGTACTCGAACATGCGCCCCAGGTTCACCGCGCTCCGCTGGAAGTCGGCGAAGAGGCCGGTGATCTGCGCGAGGGGGCCGTACAGGTATCCCACGTAGGCGGTGAACGCCACGTAGTCGCCCAGCGTCATCTCGCCGCGGATGATGAGCGTCCAGCCGTACCAGGTGAACACCGCCGTCCCCAGGCCGGAGACGATGGCGTTGCTCGCGTTGAACAGCTGCGAGTAGCCGCCGGCCTTGAGCTGCACCTGCAGGGCGCGCTGGATGGCGTCGCGCGCCCGGTTGTACATCCGGCGCTCGGTCGCCATCCCCTTGAGCGTGCGGATATGGCTGAGCACCTCCACCTGGATGGCGTCGAGCTCCGCGTACGCCTCCGCGCTCTTCTTCCAGTACCGCCGCAGCACCCGCCCGCTGGCCGTGGTGATGGCCACGGTGACCGGGAGGGTGATCAGCGAGACCACCGCCATCTTCCACTGCAGCAGGAACATGAACGGCGGCACCAGCAGCAGGTAGGCCAGGCTCGAGAAGATCGTCTCGACCACCTTGGCCACGGTGTTGAGCGCGGCGCGCACGTCGCCGAAGCGGCTGGTGATCTCGCCCACGCGGTGCTCGTCGAAGAAGCGCGTGCGCAGGTGCTGCAGGTGGTTGAAGAAGAGGAGGTCGGAGGAGTTGGCCAGGTGCGTGGTGGTGTAGGCGGTGAAGTAGAAGCGGATCGCCGACATGAACGCCGAGGCCACGTTCACGGCCAGGATGCCCAGCACCAGCAGGTGCATGAGCGACAGGTTGCCGGAGGGGTACACCTCGTCGATCAGGAGCTTGGAGAGGTACGGCACCGCCATCGCCATCAGCCCCAGCACCACCCCCAGCACCATCCCCTTGAAGAGGGCGCCCCAGTACCGGCGGACGAGTCGCAGCAGCCGCATGAACTGCTGGAAGGCCTCCCTGAGGGGCGGGATCTCGGCGGGACGTGCAGGCGGCATTCGGGTCCTGAGCGGGCGTCGGGGCCTCCATGGGCCCGCGATGATTCGAGAGGGTGCGGCGACGGCCGCGGCGTGTCGAACACGCGCCGTGGACGGCGGGCGCTTCCGTTTACGGTCAGCTTGCGGCGATGACAAGATAACGGCGCGCGGCGCGGAACGCATCTTCCACCCGCCGCTCCCGTGCAGGACGGCGTCGCCGGGCCCACCCGGGACGGCCGGCTGGCCCCCCCGGAGGTCGGCCACCCTCCCCGCGCGGGCTGCCCTTCCCAGGGGCGGGCGCAGGAATGCGTCTCCCGGCGGTGTGCGCCGGCGCCCCGAAACCGCGGCTCCTATCGCGACACAGATGAGACGAAAAAATCCGTGCCTGCCGCCGCCCGGCGCATCCGGCCGATCCCACCCCGCGGGAGCCGCGGAATTCGTAAAAACCTGCATTCGCACCAACTTCGTTCACTTCCCGCCGCCATCCCACCCCTCCCCCCGGGCGATCTCCCCGCGCCCTGCTCCTGATCCCGGTCGCAGAACGGAGCGGTGTACCCGATCCCCGTTTTTATCTCGTTCGGCGCGCTCCAGATGCACCTCTACGCCCTCCCTCCAGCCGCCGGGCCGCGGGAAGCGGAGCAGGAAGAGCCGATCGCGCCGAACGACTACAAATCCAGACCTAAATCAGCTATATTCGCCCGGGCGGGCACGGCGCGGGCGAGAGACATTCTGCGTGCCCGCCGGGGAGCTCCTCCCTGCCCGCGCCGTGCTTCTCGTGCACTTTCGCCCCGCCGCCGCATCCAGGCCCGCCGGCACCGCGGAGAGCGAGGCCGATGGAGCCGGCGTGCGGCGACCTCTGGTTTTTCCCGGTACGGTGGGGACGCGACCCTCCCCGTGCCGCACCTTTGCGCCCACCGTGAGAACGCACGTTCTCAGGACGGGTGCGGGGACGCCACTGTCCCTCCTCCTCCACCGACGGCATCCGTGACGTACGCAGCGCCGGCCGGCCCGCGCGCACCGCACCCCCGGGACCCGGGCGAAGACGCGCCGGAGCGCGCCGCGTTCCAGCGGGACGCGTCGCTCCCCGCGCTCTTCGCCGAGGTCGTGCGGGCGCGCCCGGACGCCGAGGCGGTGGCGTGGGAGGGCGAGCGGCTCTCGTACGGGGAGCTGGACGCGCGCGCCAACCGGCTGGCGCGCCACCTCCGGGCCGCGGGGGTGCGCCCGGGCCAGCGCGTGGGGGTGTCGCTGGAGCGGTCGGCCGGGCTGGTGACGGCCATGCTGGCGGTGCTCAGGGCCGGCGCGTCGTACGTCCCGCTCGACCCCGCCTACCCCGCCGAGCGCCGCGCCTTCATGCGCCGCGACGCGGGGCTGGCGGCGCTGGTCGCCGCGCGCGCCGCCGACGCGGGGGTCGAGCCGGGTGAGCGGGTGCGGGTGGTGGCGCTGCAGGAGGAGCGCGCCGCCATCGCCGCCCACCCGGCCGACGCGCCCGTGGCGCCGGCGTTCGGCGGGAGCGAGGCGTACGTGGTCTACACCTCGGGCTCCACGGGCACGCCGAAGGGGATCGCCGTCACCCACCGCGGGGTCGCGCGGCTGGCGCGCGGCGCGGACTACGTGCGCCTGGGCCCGGGCGACCGGGTGGCGCAGCTCTCCAACACCTCGTTCGACGCGGCCACCTTCGAGGTGTGGGGCGCGCTGCTGAGCGGCGCCACCCTCGTCGGCGTCGGACGCGAGGTGTCGCTGGACCCCGCGGCCCTCGCGGCCGCGATCCGGGAGCAGGGTCTGACCACGGTGTTCCTCACCACCGCGCTCTTCAACGCGGTCGCGCGCGCCGTCCCCCACGCCTTCGCGCCGCTGTCGCACCTGCTGTTCGGCGGCGAGGCGGTGGACCCGGAGGCGGTGCGGCGGGTGCTGGCGGCCGGCGCGCCCCGGCGGCTGCTGCACGTCTACGGCCCCACGGAGAGCACCACCTTCGCCACCTGGCACCGGGTCGACGACGTGCCCGAAGGCGCCGAGACCGTGCCGATCGGGCGCGCGCTGGCCCACACCGCGGCGCACGTGCTGGACGCGGAGCTGCGCCCCGCGGGCGAGGGCGAGCTGTACCTGGGCGGCGAGGGGCTGGCGCACGGCTACGTGGGCCGGCCGGGGCTCACGGCGCAGCGCTTCGTTCCGGATGCGATGTCCGGGCTTCCGGGCGCGCGCCTGTACCGTACCGGGGACCGGGTGCGGTGGCGGACCGAGACGGAGAGTGCGGAAGTGGGGGGGGGGGGGGGGGGGGGGGGGGGGG
>JBJMPM010000001.1:0-18233 GCA_045803205.1 Longimicrobiaceae bacterium | reverse complement strand
AGCCTGGCGGCGACCGAAGGATCTATAACTTCGGCAGCGACACAGCCGGTCTGTCGCGTCCGCGGCTATAGATCCTTCGGACTGCCGGCTGTTGCGCTCGCCGCAAGCTCTGCGTGGCCGTCCTCAGGATGACGTCCTTATGCATAGCGAATCCTGAAAAGCGGTATCACACCCCAGTGTCGTCCGCAGAAGAGCGTGCAGGCCGAAGGATCTATGACCGCGGCGGCACGTGAGCCGGTGAGATGTGCCTGGGCTGGGCAGCGACAACCCGGTCGCGCGTTCCCTGCGGCCAAGTGCTTATATTACACCGGCTATAGATCCTTCGGCCTGCAAAGAACTGAGCAGCTGAAGTCTCGCGTGACCGGCCTCAGGATGACGTCTGGGACGGACGAGTTTCAACGATTTCCGACGGGGTCTCTTACGACGGTAAGACAACGCAGCCGGAGACGAGCGGCATCGAAGGAGGGCCATCGTCCACCCTCATCCATCATCTCTCATGCGCATCCTCACGATCGCCGCCGCAACGCTCCTCGCCACCCAGGCGGCGGCACAGCAGGTGGTGCGGCTCCCGGCGCGGGACCATCCCCTCGGCGGCCGCATCACCACCATGTTCGCGGTCGGCCGGATGGAGGGGCGGAGCTGGGAGATGCTCAGCAATGCCGAGCAGGCCGTCTTCGACCGCGCCGACAACCTCTACCTGCTGGACCGCGGCAACCAGCGCGTGCTGGTGTTCGACCGCGCGGGGCGCTTCGTCCGCCAGCTCGGCCACAAGGGCGGCGGCCCCGGCGAGTTCGAGGTCCCCGTCGGGCTCGCCGTGCTGGCGGACGGGAGCATCGCCGTGCTCGACGTGGCGCACCAGAACCTCACCCTCTTCGGGGCCGACGGGCGCTTCCGCCGCACGGTGGCGTGGCAGCCCGGCTGGGGCTTCCCCGACCGCACCCTCGCGGCGGACCCGCGCGGCGGCGTGGTCACGCTGCTGCGGCCGGGGCTGGTGCCCGGGCCCGGGGGCGTGCTCCCGACCCGGCAGACGCAGGCGCTGGCGCGGGTGAGCCTGGCCGGGAACGGCGCCGCGACGCCGTTCTTCACCCTCCCCGACCTGTCGCCGCCGCAGCGGCGGGTGGACAACTCGGGCGGCTCCACGCGCGTGAACCTGCGCATCACCGGGCCGCCGGAGTTCGCGCCCATCACCCGCTGGGGCGTGCTCCCCGGCGGCGCCGTCGCGCTCACCCACACGCAGCTCTACACGGTGAAGGTGCTGGACGCGAACGGGCGCGTGGTGCGCCTGATCCAGCGCCCGGTGCCCGTCCGCCGCCCCACCGAGCGCGACCGCGAGCACGCGCGCCAGGAGGTGCGCGAGCGGATGCGGTCCGGGCGGGGGATGGTCCTGGTGACGCGCGGCTCCGGCCCCGGCGGCCGGGCGCCGGCCGGCCCGCCGCCGATGTCGCGCGAACAGATCGAGCAGCGCGTGCGCGAGCTGCAGTTCGCCGACACGGTGCGGACCATCCAGGGGATGCTCGTGACGCCCTCCGGCAAGATCTGGGTGGAGCGCACCCCCGCGAACATCGGCGCCCCCGGCCCCATCGACATCCTCGCCGCCGACGGGCGCTACCTGGGCACGCTGAACGGCACGAACCTCCCCGCCGCCATCAGCGCCACCGGCCGCGCCGCCTACCTGGAGCGCGACGAAGACGACGTAGAGCGCGTGATCGTCCGCCAGCTCCCGGCCGGCTGGTACTAGAAACGGCAGCTCGCGCAGAGGCAGGGAGGAACGGAGACTGCAGTCTCTCTCCGTTCCTCCCTGCCTCTGCGCGCGACCTCTCGGTCCGCAGGTCTGGCAACGGATTTGCAGCCGTTTTCCGAATGCCACGCCCCGCGCCGCGGCTGCCCATCCTCTGCCGCTCTCTTTCCCGCAGACCCTCCGGCGTGACGCCATCACCGGGCGCGAACCTCGCGCACGGACCTCATCTCCAACTCGGGAGGGAACCATGAAGAAGCTCCGGCTGAACCCAGACGAGCTTGCCGTCGAACCGTTCGAGCTGGAATCCGCAGGGGATGCGAACGGCACGGTGCTCGGCAACGACGCCACGCAGGCCTGCGGCACTCACCCACGGGATAGTTGCGGGTATCCGGGGACCTGCGGCGGAACGAGCTGCGACACGGGCTATCCCGTCTGCTACCAGTGCACCGGGCTCTGCGCCGGCTGAGGTAGCCTCACGCAGAGACGCGGAGACACGGAGAGGCCCGGCGGCTCTCCCTGCGTCTCCGCGTCTCTGCGTGAAGTCCGTCAGTCCAGCAGCCGGCGCCCGTTCAGGATCTTGAGGAATGACCGTCCCCGCAGCTCGTCCAGCGAGAGGCCGGTCATCTCCAGCGCCTCCTGCTCGGTGAGCGCCCCGCAGTTGATCCCCCGCAGGAAGTAGTTCAGCAGCCCCTGCCCCGTGGCCGCGTCGTCGAACACGTCGCCCACCAGCGTGGCCTGCGCCGCCTTCTCCACGAAGTTCTTCAGCCGCGCCCCGGCGCTCTCCACGCTCTCCAGGAAGAAGGCGAACACCGCCGCGTAGCGCGTGGGGATCTGCGCCGGGTGCAGGTCCCACCCCTGGTAGAAGCCGCCCACCAGCGAGTGCCGCACGTCGTCGTAGTGCAGCTTCCAGGCGCGGTGCACGCTCGCCCGGTTCTCCGCCTCCTGCTCCCCGGTGAGCCCCTCGCCGCGGTGGACCGGCACCGGCATCACCGTGGTCGACCCGTCCGAGAGCCAGACGCCGGTGCCCGCGAGCGAGACCTGCATCGCGTGCTTGGCGTAGTCGCAGGCGCGGTGGCGCATGTGCTGGTGCGCGGCGGTGATCCCCACCCCGGCCGTGTAGTCGTAGGTGCCGAAGTGCGCCCCGGCGATGCGGCCGCCCCCCGCCCGCACCAGCTCCGGGAGCATGCAGCGCCCGTCGGCGCCGATGACGGCCTGCGGCACCTCCACCATCAGCTCGAAGCGCAGCGCGCCCGCCGCGAGCCCCAGCTTCGGCTCCAGCGCCTCCAGCGCGGCCACGAAGAACCCCACCTGCTCCGGCAGCGCCACCTTCGGCAGCGTCAGCACGAAGTTCGGCGGGAGCGCTCCCCCCGTCGCCTGGACCAGCGTGGTGAGGAAGAGGTCGAGGGTGCGGATGCTGCGGCCGCGCAGCTCCTCGCTCAGCGTCTTCACGCGGATCCCCAGGAAGGGCGGGAGCGTTCCTTCCGCCAGCCCCTTCGCCACCTCGCGCGCGACGGACTCGGCGTGGCCGTCCTCCTCCGCGTCCGGCCGGTTCCCGTACCCGTCCTCGAAGTCGATGCGGAAGTCCTCCACCGGCTCCCGCTCCAGCTTCTCCGCCACGCGCGCGTACACGCGCTCCGCCAGGCCCGCGTCCGCCAGGCCGACGGCCCGGGCGAGCGTGGCCGCGTCGGGCGCATGGTCGCGGAGCGCGCGGCGCGCCACCTGGCCCAGCTTGCCGGTGGAGTCGGAGCGGAAGAGCTGCGCGCCGCCGTACACGGTGTGCACCGGCTGGCGCGCGCCGCCCTCGCCGGGGTAGCGCGCGGCGAAGGCCTGGTTGGCGCGGGAGAGGCGCGCGGCCGCGTCGGCGAGGTCGGCGGCGGAGAGGGAAGCGGGCATCGGGATCCGGGGAATGGGTGCGCGCAGGCGGTGATACCGGCGCGACAAGCTACCGGGATCGGGTGAGAACGACTATAGATGCTGGAGCGTGAGGCCCGGCGGTTGCGCGCTCGGGGGGCACGCTCAACGCTCCGGCGTCCGCAGGGCATCATGGCCGTCCTCGACCTCCCTCGAACCTCCGACAGCATGGCATCCACCCCGCCGTACTATCGCGGACATTCGTCGCCGTTCCCCGACGCGACCGTGGACGAGGACGTTGTCTTCCACTGACCCCGGCGCCGGGGAGCCCTCTGCCGGCGCGTCCTCGGCCGTCGCGCATTCCGCGGCCGCTGCGGAGCCGCCCGCGCCGGCGAAGCCGCGACGCGTGCGCATGCCGCGCCTGCGCCCGCTCCCCCCGCCCCATCCGAAGCTGGTCGTGCGCATCGGGGTGACGGGCCACAGGCGGCCGAACCAGCTCCCACGCGACACGTCGCAGCTCGAAGGCGCTGTCACGCGCGTGCTCGACTACGTGCGGTCCCTCGCCGAGGAGGTCGCCAGGCCAGGAGGCGGCTACGAGGGGGAGCCGCGGCTCGTGCTCGTCTCACCGCTCGCCGAGGGGGCGGACCGGCTGGTGGCCCGCATTGCGACGGACAGGAAATACGAGCTCGAGGTGCCGCTCCCCTTCGCCGAGGACGAGTACCTGAAGGACTTTCGCTCCGCGCGGTCGAAGGCGGAGTTCAGGGCGCTTCGCGAACAGGCCGAATCGGTGCTGGAGCTCGACGGCCGCCGCGACCCACCCGGCGAGCGGGGCAATGGCGGCGTGGAGGACCTTGCCTACGCGCGCGCCGGGAGTGTGGTGATCCAGAACTCGGAAGTCGTTCTCGCGGTCTGGAACGGCACGATCAACCACAAGGTGGGCGGTACCGGCGAGGTCGTAGCCGAGGCCCTGCGCCAGCAGGTTCCGGTGGTGCAGGTGCCCACGCAGGCTCCGCACGAGCCGGTGCTGGTGGACGCGATCACGCGGAACGGGGTGCGGACGCGCCCGCTCGAGGATCTGGCGAAGCTGCTCCTCGGCACCCTCGAGCGGCCCTCGACCCCTGATCACCCGTGGTACTTCCGCCGGATCCCGATCTTGGGCTGGAGCCCACCGCTGCATCTCTGGTTCCGCAAGCTTCTGGGCGTGCGGACGTCCGCCGCGGGCTCGGAGCCGTCTCCCAAGCCGGCCTGGAGCGATTTCCACTGGGCCGACGCGCTGGCCAACTTCTACGGGAACTTCTACCGCAGCGCGTACGTCACCGTGTACCTGCTCGGTGCGGTCGCGGTGTGGCTGGCGCTCCTGAGTCTTCACGAAGCGGTGTTCGCGGAGATTGAGCTGGCCGTCATCGCCGCGATCATGCTGGTGATCCTGGCGGGGCGGTACGGACACTGGCACGACCGCTGGCTGAATCACCGCCTGCTCGCGGAGCAGTTCCGGCAGGCGGAACTGCTGGTCCCGCTGGGACGGACCGGGGCGTGGTTCCGCGGGCTCGTCGCTCCCCTGACAGAGCGCCCGGGCGAACCGTGGACCACGTGGCTGTTCCGCGCGCGTGTCCGCGAGGCGCGACTCGCGCACACTTCGCTGACGGGCGAGGAGCTGGAGGGCTACCGCGCCCGCCTGCTGGACGTGATCAGCGCGCAACGCACGTATCACGAGAACAACCACAAAGCGCTGGAGCGACTCGAGCACCGCTTGCACGGACTTGGCACCCTGCTCTTCATACTGACTTTCTTCGCCTGCGTGCTTCACCTCGCCGCAGGGAGCGTGTTCCCTGAGGTGGCGCGCGAGGCGTGGGAGTATCGTCTGGTCGTTTTCGCCGCGGTGTTCCCGGCGCTGGGCGGCGCCCTGGCGGCGATCGCGAGCCACGGGGAGTTCAGGCGGATCGCGCGGCGCTCGGAAGCGATGGCGAACCGCCTGCGCGCGCTGGAGCAGCGCGCGCAGGGGCTGCGGAACCCCACCTCCGACGAGGCCGCCGAGGTGGCCGAATCCGCGACGCAGTTGATGACCGCCGAGCTGCTGGACTGGCACGTGATGCTGCTCGAGCGCCCCCTGGTCCTGCCGGGCTAGGAGCCGCGCGCCGCCTGCCGACGACGCGAGGGGGCACCGTTGGGCGCCCCCTCGCGTGCCAGGTGGAAGCGCGGCACGACAGCCGTTGGCGTTGGCCTCGTCGCGCAGTCTTTCCGGCGCTGAGCGCCGCCGCGGCCGCCATCTGCTGGGCTGGACGTGATGCTGCTGGAGCGGCCCCTCCCACTTCCGGCGTGAATTTCCGATCGTCACGGACACGCGGCGTCTTCGCGTCATGCCGTCCCCACCAGGGTTCCTCCCGGCTCCGGCAGTGGTGGGCCTGGTTTGGCGCGTAAGGCTCTGGCGCTACCCCGCGAGCGGCTGCATACATGTGTCCCTTCGTCCACCTGCCACGAGCCTGCGCCCACGCCTCACCTCACGCCCGCCATGATCATCCTCGACGTTCCGCGTCCGTTCGATGGATCTACCATTACGATTCCGCTCTACCACCGCGGCCACGTGGCGCTGTTCCCCCAGACCACGGTCTGGAGCTGCCTTCTGCCCGGATCCCCGCGCAACGAAACCCACCCCGGATCGCCGCGAAACGGAACCCTGGCCGAGCTGGTGATCTCGCCGGTGGATTTCGGCGCGTGGAACGAGCTGTACCGGATCAGCGGAACTTTCCACGATCGCCCGGGGCTGGTGCACGACCTTGTCGACGCCCTCATGGACTTCGACATCATCGTGCTGACGGCGGAGTCCAGTGCCATGGCGCGCCAGCAGCAGCACTCGGTCGAGCTGATCGTGGATGCCCAAAGCTATACCCGGCACTCGCCGAGCCCCGGGCACGACCCGATGGCGGAGGTACGCAGGGCGCTTCTCGCGCGCGTTTTCGACGACGTGGAGCTGTCCGATCAAGACGAGGAGCAACTCACGATCTCTCGTGTTCAGCACCTCCGGCAGGCCTCCAGCGACTATGCGGATGCGGGCGACGAGCACCGCAGGTCGCGAGGACCGCGCCCTGCCTACGGCCCGGTGCGCGTCGAAAGCCCGCACCGCGGGAAGGTGCTGCTCACCCTGTCCCCCGCCCAGCAGGCCGTTCTCGCCGCGCTGAAGGGCGCGAACGAGACCGTGGACGAATCCGGCTACCACTACCTGCTCGTGTCGGAAACCGGCGATCGGTTCCTGCGTGCGTATTTCATCCCCGACTCGGAGCCGATCATCTGGGCGCGAATCGGGCACGCGCAGGAACCGGGCGCCCTGGCCGCGATCACCGGGGCCATGAAGCACGCCGGATTCAACATTCTCACCAGCCTCGCCCGCTTGCACCGCCACGGCGAGAGCGCGGAGTTCGAAACCGTGCTCCAGGGCCCGGGCCGGGCCATGTCCCGCGAGGCACTGCAAGCCCGGCTCGAGGCCGCGTTGAGCACCGACGAGGTCTGCGCACACCGGGTGGGCATCTGCTACCCCCGAGGCTATGGCTATGCCGATGACACACTCAAGCCGCTGACGCCCGCACCGCAGCAGCACCTCCTTCTCCTCGGAGAGGAGCGGGAATCCGCTCCGCACCATACCGACGGCTTACGGCTCGCGAGACGGTCACAGACGACCGACCAGATCCTGAACGAAAAAGTTCGGGACTATGGCGCGAAGATCAAGCAGCCGGTCCCCCCGCGAGACGCCCCGGCGCGACTGAAGCTCGCGCGGGAGCTGCTCAGGCAGGGCGCGGGGGTCTGCTTCCTGTCATACCACTTCGACGATGGAGGCGTGCTCGCGAAGAAGATCAGCGAGAGGAACAAGCGCGGTGTAGGCATGAAGCTGGTCGATGGCCGGGACCTGAACCACGGCGTGCATCGAGACGGCATCATCGAGCGGATGAGGGGCTGCACGCACTTCCTCGGAATCTGGACCGCCGAGGGCGGCAAGCGGGTGAGCACCCGTCCGCCCAGATGGTGGCCCTCACCCTGGATGCACTGGGAGCTCGGCGCCGCGCAAACCCTCGGGCTCACCTGGCACCTGCTGATCGACGCCAGGATCGACGAGCGGGCATGGAAGCGGCTCGTGGCCGACAACGCACACACCATTTTTACGGAGGCGACCTCCTCGAGAAGCCTGGGGCGCGCGTGGAAGATCCTTTCCAGCGCTCCGCGCCCCGGGACCGGTCCACGCGCCGGCGCGGCCCGGGGGCTCCGCTGATACCGGATCCCTGATGAAAGCGGCTCACGCAGAGACGCAGAGGCACGGAAGAGCGGTTCGCTCCGTGCCTCTCTGCGTCTCTGCGTGAGACGAAATCTTTTCCGTATGTGGTATATACGCGGAGACGGGACGCGGAAGACCGGCGGTCTGGATCACCCGTTGTAGATGGTGCCCTTGCGGGCGCGGTAGAGCTCCAGCACGGCATTGGCCTCTTCGCGCAGCACGCCGTGCACGATCTCGATCCCCCGCGCCTCCAGGTAGGCGTGGCTCTCGGGGAAGACGGGGCCCTCCTCGAAGTTCAGCCGCCGCGCGTCGTCGCGGTGCGCGCCGCAGACCAGGCGGGTGACGCCGCTCCAGAGCGTGGCGCCCAGGCACATGGCGCACGGCTCGCAGCTCGTCACCAGCTCGTGCGCGGAGCCGCCGGGGAGGCGCAGCGAGAAGGTACCGAGCCGCGCCTGCGCCTGCATGAAGGCCATGATCTCGCCGTGCAGCGTGCAGTTGTTCAGCCGCACCACGCTGTTCACCCCCACCCCCACGATCCGCCCGCTCTCCCGCTCGAACACCGCCGCCCCGAACGGGCCGCCGGTGCCGCGCAGCACGTTCTGCCGCGACAGCTCGATCGCCACCCGCATCCTCTCCTCGTCCGACCCGTAGGCCGCGTCGAGGTCGACGGCGGAAGGCACCCAGTCGGGGAGGGAGATCGTAACGTTCGGCAGGTCCATCGGTCGATCGGTGGAATCGGATGAATCCGGCAAGGCGCTCGTAGCCGCGCCGCAGGGCGAACCCGCCGTGCGCGGCGGACCGCCACGATAACGCGGGCGCCGCAAACGGGCCAGCCTGCGTGCGCAGCGAGACGGGTTCACCGCGTGGGAAACAGTTGTTGTGAGAGGATTGTCCCGTAGGGTCCCGCAAGCATCCCTCTCGCGCCCTCGCCCTCGCAAAGGTGGATGCGCGGACGGCCTCCGCGTGCTATTCTACCCCCTTCGATCCCGATCCAGCGTCCCCGCACCCGCCCGCTCCGCCGGCGGCCGCCGCCATCTCCCACGCCGTCCGTGACCCGCCGTCCGTCTCCGCCGCCCCCCGTCGCCGGACCGCCCCCACCGCCTCCGCACGAGACCCTGTCGATCCCCGACCCGGTCGACGGCGAGACGGCGGTCGAGGCGCTGCGCCGCAGCGAGGCCTATTTCCGGGCGCTGGTGGAGAACGCGCGCGACGTGATCCACGTGATCAACGAAGACGGGACCACGCGCTACGTCACCCCCTCGGTGAAGCACCTGCTGGGGTGGGACCCGGCCGAGTTCGTCGGGCTCAGCGCCCTGGCGCTGGTGCACCCCGACGACGTGGAGCCGGCCAAGGAGCAGATCCGCCTCTCGCGCGGGAGCCTCGGCGCCGGGCGGCCGCTCACCGTGCGGGTGCGCCACCGCGACGGCTCCTGGCGCGTCTTCGAGGCCGTGGGCCGCAACCTGCTCGACGACCCGCGGGTGCGCGGCATCATCGTCAACTCCCGCGACGTCACCGAGCGCCGGCGCGCCGAGGAGCAGAGCCTGCGGCTGGCGGCCTTCGCGCGCGAGAACCCCAATCCCATCTTCGAGCTCGCGCCGGGCGGCGCGGTGGTGTGGGTGAACGCCACCGGGCAGCGCCTGGTGGCGTCGCTGGGGATCGACGGGCCGGCGGGGGTGCTCCCGGAAGACCATGCCGAGCTGCTGCGGCAGGCCGTGGACGACGGCGTCGGCGCGCGCGGGCGGGAGGCGGTGGTGGCGGGGCGGGTGTTCGCCTGGAGCTACCACCCCCAGCCCGCGCTCGGCACCGTGCACCTCTTCGGCGAAGAGGTGACGGAGCGCAAGCGAGTGGAGGAGCGGCTGCTGCACGACGCCGTGCACGACGCGCTCACCGGCCTCGCCAACCGGCACCTGTTCATGCAGCGGCTGGGGGAGACGCTCTTCCGCTTCAACCAGGGGGGCGGCCAGTTCGCGGTGCTCTTCCTGGACCTGGACCGCTTCAAGGTGGTGAACGACTCGCTGGGCCACCACGTGGGCGACGAGCTGCTGGTCGCCATCGCGCGGCGGCTGCAGGAGAGCGTGCGCGAAGGCGACACCGTCGCGCGCTTCGGCGGCGACGAGTTCGCGATCCTCCTCTGCAACCTCGACGAGACCGCCGACGCCACCGCCATCGCCACGCGCGTGGCCGACGCCGTGGCCGCGCCGGTGAACCTGAGCGGCTACGAGGTCTTCACCTCGGTGAGCATCGGCATCGCGCTGGCGTCGAACGGCTACGAGCGCCCCGAGTACCTGCTGCGCGGCGCCGACATGGCCATGTACCAGGCCAAGGGGAGCGCCGGCGCGCCGTGGGAGGTCTTCGACCGCGGGATGCACGCCCGCGCGCTGGCGCGCCTGCAGACGGAGACCGACCTGCGCCGCGCCCTGCAGCGTGGGGAGTTCCTCCTCCACTACCAGCCCATCATCTCGCTTTCCACCGGCCGCATCGCCGGGGTGGAGGCGCTGGCGCGGTGGGAGCACCCGGACCGGGGGATGGTGCAGCCGGCCGAGTTCATCGCCATGGCCGAGGAGACGGGGGCCATCGTGCGGCTGGGCGAGTGGGTGGTGCGCGAGGCCTGCCGGCAGCTCGCGGAGTGGCGGGCGGAGCTGGGGACGGAGATCGCGGTGAGCGTGAACCTCTCCGCGCGGCAGGTGGCCGAGGCGGGGCTGGTGGAGATCGTGCGCGGCGCGCTCCTGGCGGCGGGGCTGGAGCCGGCGGACCTGCGGCTGGAGATCACCGAGAGCGCGCTGCTGGAGACCGCCGCCGCCGAGTCGGTGCTGGCGGAGCTGCGCGCGCTCGGGGTGGAGCTGCAGCTCGACGACTTCGGCACCGGCTACTCGTCGCTCTCCGCGCTGCACCGCCTGCCGATCCGCACGCTCAAGGTCGACCGCGCCTTCGTGAGCGGGATGGAAGCCGGCAATGCGCCGTCGCAGCTGGTGCGCGCCATCGCGCTGATGGCGCGGGGGATGGAGCTCACGGTGATCGCCGAGGGGGTGGAGACCCCCGCCCAGCTCGCCGAGGTGCGGGAGCTCGGCTGCGACTACGCGCAGGGCTACCTCCTCTCCCGGCCGCTCCCGCCGCAGGCGCTCCGGGAGCTGCTCGCGTCCGGGACCGTCTGGTAGCACCGGCTCAGCTTTCGTCTCACGCAGAGAGCACGAGGAACGGAGACGAATCTCCGGCCCGTGCCGATTGTCGTTGTACATAATCAGCAATATATTACCACTTGAAGATTAAACATCCAGGCAAGTGGTAATATGATACCAATTGAGCTGCAAACGCCCGCGGAGGTGGTCAAGGGGATCGCGCAGCGCGCCCGGGCGCTGCGTATCGCGCGGGGGTGGACGCAGCAGGAGCTGGCGGAGCGCTCCGGCGTGGCGCTGGAGACGCTGCGACGCTTCGAGCGCACGGGGAAGATCGCGCTGGAGCGGCTGGCGAAGATCGCTGTCGTGCTCAACGCCGTCCGCCCGCTCGGCGAGCTGTTCGCCGCGCCGCCGGCCGCGACGCTGGCGGAGCTCGAGCGTGCGGAGCGCCAGCGGGTGCGGGCGCCCGCGAGGCGGCGAGGTGCACGCGATGCGTAAGCTCGAGGTGCGCCTGCAGTTCGGCGGCGAAACCGTCACCGTCGGTACGCTCGCCGAGCGGGAACGGCGCATCTTCTTCGAGTACGCGGAAGACTTCCTGCGCTCCGGGCTGCAACTCTCGCCGATTCACCTCCCCCTCCGCCCCGGTCTGCAGGAGGGTCCGCCCACGCCGTTCTCCGGCCTCCCGGGCGTCTTCGCCGACTCGCTCCCCGACGGCTGGGGCCTGCTGCTGATGGACCGCGCCTTCCGCCAGCGCGGAGTGAGCCGCGAGACCATCACGCCGCTGGACCGGCTCGCCTTCCTCGGCACCCGCGCCATGGGCGCGCTCACCTACCATCCTCCGGCCGATCCAGAAGAAGGCTTCGGCGCCGCCGTCGAGCTCGACGAAATGGCGGAACAGGCCGAGCGTCTGCTGGCGGGGAGCGCCGAGGAGGTGCTTCCTGAGCTGCTGCGGGCGGGCGGGTCTCCGGGCGGCGCGCGGCCCAAGGTGGTGATCGGCTTCCGCGAACAGGACGGCGCGATGGTCTCCGGCGCCGGACCGCTCCCCGCCGGGTTCCGGGCGATGCTGGTGAAGTTCGGTGCGCGCGCGGACCCAGCCGACGCGGGGGCGGTGGAGCTTGCGTACTCCCGCATGGCCGCCGCCGCGGGAATCCGCGTCCCCCCGGCCGGGCTCTTCTCCACCCCCGGCGGTGGCCGCTACTTCGCGGCGGACCGCTTCGACCGGCCTGGGGGCGAACGCCGGCACGTGCACACCCTCGCCGGGCTCCTGCATGCCGACTTCCGCCTCCCCTCGCTCGACTATGAGGCGTATCTGCGCGCCACCCTGCACCTCACCCGCGACCAGACAGAGGTCGTCGAGGCGTTCCGGCGGATGGTGTTCAATGTGCTCGCCTGCAACCGCGACGACCACGCGCGCAACTTCGCCTTCCTGATGGAGCCTGATGGCGCGTGGCGGCACACGCCCGCCTACGACCTCACCTTCAGCTCGGGACCCGGCGGCGAGCACACGATGTCCGTCGCCGGTGAGGGGCGCGCCCCGGGCCGCCGCCACTTCGCAGAGCTGGCCGCAACGATGAGCCTCGCACCGCGGGTTCGCGACGCGATCATCGAACAGGTCGACGTCGCCGTGGCCGGGTGGCCCGCGTTCGCCGCCGACGCCGGCGTGAGAGAGGCGGCGCTCGCCGAAGAGATCGAGAAGCGACTGGCGCAGATCCGGTCCGCCACCCTCGCGCCCTGAGCGCCGTCGCCTCCGGGTGCGTCTCCGGGCGGATGTCCGGTTCTGCGTTTTTGTGCATCGTTCACAATAACGCCATCCGCCGGCCTCTCCGGCGCGGCCGCCAAATGGCCGTCGGGGGCGGGATGCAAGTTATTGCCGGATCGGCAGCTTCTGCCGAGCTTCGACGGCGTATGAACGGCTCCGATGGGAGCCTGTGGATTGGCAGAGGATTTGCGGCGCTGGTGAGCGCTGTTCCATCGTCCCGCTCGCGGTACGTGCCCGACCCTCCAGGCGCCGACCGGATGCCCTACGCCACGCACCACACATCCCCATCCGCCGTGGGCCTTCCCTTTGGCGCCGTGGCGAGCCGCGCCGCGGGAGGCGGGGGATGATGTCGAGCCCGGCCGCGCTCGCCCCCGAGGCGGCGGTCGAGGTGCTCGACAGCGCGCCCGCCGGGATCGGCGTGTGCGACCGCGAGCTGCGCTGGGTGGCGTGGAACCGCGCCATGGAGTCGTTCACCGGCCTGGCCGCCGACGACGTGGTGGGCGAGCGCGCCTGCGAGGTGGCCGCCTCGCTCGCCGGCGACGACGCCCCCGCGCTGCTGCGCGCCGTGCTCGACGGCATCTGCGTGGACCTGGACGAGGTGGCGCTCCCCGGCGAGGGCGCGCGCGAGCCGCGCTGGCTCTCGGTGCGCTGGTCGCCGCACCACGCCCCCGGCGGCGAGGTGGCGGGCGCGGTGGTGGCCGTGCACGACGTGACCGCCCGCCACCGCGGCGACCGGCAGGCGCTGCGCCTGGCCGCCATCCCCCGCGAGTCGCCCAACCCGGTGCTGGAGTGCGACCCCGAGGGGAACGTGCTCTACGCCAACCCCGCCACCCGCCACATCCTGGCCGAGATCGGCGCCACCCTCGAGGCCGGCTTCCTCCCGCGCAACCACCGCGGGCTGGTCGCGGGCGCGCTGCAGCACGGCCAGCCGATGCGCACGGTGGAGGTGGACGTGGACGACCGCGTCTTCTCCTGGACCTACCACCCCCACCCCGCGCTCGGGGTGGTGCACCTCTTCGCCGAAGACATCACCGCCCGCCGCGCGGTGGAGGACCAGCTCCGCCACGACGCGCTGCACGACGCCCTCACCGGGCTGCCCAACCGCCACCTGTTCATGGAGCGGCTGGCCCGCGCCGTCCTCCAGGAGAAGCGGCGCGAGGGGTACCTCTTCGCCGTGCTCTTCCTGGACCTGGACCGCTTCAAGGTGGTGAACGACTCGCTGGGGCACGGCGTGGGCGACAGCCTGCTGGTGGTGGTGGCCAGCCGGCTGCGCGGCTGCGTGCGCGAGACCGACACCGTCGCCCGCTTCGGCGGCGACGAGTTCGCCATCCTGCTCGACGACATCGGCGAGGTGGAAGACGCGCTGCGGGCGGCGGACCGCATCCAGGCCGCGCTCACCGTGCCCGTCGCGCTCAGCGGCTACGAGCTCTTCACCTCGGCCAGCATCGGCATCGCGCTCAGCTCCACCGCGTACGGCCGCCCCGAGCACATGATGCGCAACGCCGACATGGCGATGTACCGCGCCAAGGGCGGGGGGATGGGGCGCCACGAGCTCTTCGACCGGGCCATGCACGCGCTGGCGCTCACCCGGCTGCAGATGGAGAACGACCTGCGGCGGGCGATCGAGCGGGGCGAGCTGTCGCTGCACTACCAGCCCATCGTGAACCTGCGCAGCGGGCGCATCGCCGGGGTGGAGGCGCTGCTGCGCTGGGAGCACCCCGAGCGCGGGTGGATCGCTCCCGACGACTTCGTGCGCTCGGCCGAGGAGACGGGGCTCATCCTGCAGATCGGCCGGCGCGTGCTGACCGACGCCTGCGCGCAGCTCCGCGTCTGGCAGGCGCGCACCCCCGCGGCGGCCGAGCTGGGGCTCAGCGTGAACCTCTCCGTGCGCCAGTTCTCGCAGGCCGACCTGCTGGAGCAGGTGGGCGCGGCGCTGGAGACCAGCGGCATCGCCCCGCACCTGCTGCGGGTGGAGATCACCGAGAGCGTGGTGGTCGACAACGTGGAGGCCGCCGCCGCCACCCTGGGGCGGCTGCGCGCGCTCGGCGCGCGGGTGTACCTGGACGACTTCGGCACCGGCTACTCCAGCCTGGGGTCGCTGCACCGCCTCCCCATCGACGCGCTCAAGGTCGACCGCTCCTTCACCGCGCGCATCGGCGAGGCGGGCGGGTCGCAAATGGTGCGCACGGTGGCCACCATCGCCCGCAACCTGGACCTGGCGGTGGTGGTGGAGGGGGTCGAGACCGCCGAGCAGCTCGCCGCCGTGCGCGCCATGGGGTGCGAGTACGCGCAGGGGTTCTTCCTCTCTCCCCCGCTCGCCCCCGACGCGCTGCTCGCGCTGCTGGAGGCGGGGCCGCGCTGGTAGGGGCGGCCCGCGCGGGCGCCCCCCAGGCGCGGCAGGGAACGAAAGGCGCGCGCCGCGGCCCGGCGCGCGCTTTTTCCTTTGCACTTCGCCGCGTTCCTCGCCTATCTTCGGAAAGCACCCCACGTCCCCCCCCGAGGACGCATCCCCGCGTTGCGCGGCGGGTGCGGCCCGCATCGTCGTCTCCGCGGGGTGCGCAGCCGGTGCCGGGTTCCCCCTCGCGACCCGCAAGCATGTCCCTCTCCTCCCCCGCCGCCTTCCCGCTCTCCGAGCCGGTCGAGAGCGACCAGCAGTTCCGCGAGCTGGCCGAGCACGTGGCCGCGGCCACCTTCATCTACCGCGGCAACCGCTTCCTCTACGTGAACGCGGCGGCGCTCGAGCTCACCGGCTACACCCGCGAGGAGCTCCTCGCCATCGACTTCTGGGAGCTGGCGCACCCCGAGTTCCGCGAGCTGGTGCGCGAGCGCGGGCTGGCCCGGCAGCGCGGCGAGGAGGTGGTGGGGCGCTACGAGCTGAAGATCCTGCGCAAGGACGGCGGGGAGCGCTGGATCGACTTCACCGCCGGCACCGTCACCTACCTGGGGCGCCCGGCCGCGCTCGGCACCGCCTTCGACGTCACCGAGCGCCGCCGGGCCGACGCGGCGCTGCACCGGCAGGCGCTCGCCTTCGAGAACCTGTACGACGCGGTGATCCTGAGCGGCCGCGACGGGCGGATCACCGACTGGAACCCCGCCGCCGAGCGCATCTACGGCTTCACCCGCGACGAGGTGCTGGGGAAGACGGCGGTGGAGCTGTGGATGGAGCCGTCCGAGGCCGCCGACCTCGACCAGCGCATCCTCGACGCGCTGGAGGAGGAGGGGCGCTGGCGAGGGGAGATCCGCTTCGTGCGCAAGGACGGCTCGCGCGGCGTCTCCGAGACGCTGGTGGTGCCGCTGGTCGACGCGCGGGGGCGCCGGGTGGGCGCGCTGGGGGTGAACCGCGACGTCACCGAGCGCAAGCGCACCGAAGAGGCGCTGCGCACCAGCGAGGAGCGCTTCCGGCTGATCGTGACCGGCACGCAGCAGGTGTTCTTCTACGTGCACGACCTGGAGGGGGTGTACGAGTCCCTGAGCCCCTCCGTGCGCGACGTGCTGGGGTACGCCCCCGACGAGCTGGTGGGAAAGCCGTACTCGGTGCTGCACACCGGGCACGACAGCGACCGCACGGTCGAGGAGCGGACCGCCTCCACCATCGGCAGCGGGGTGCCCAACACCTGCCTGGTGTTCGCGCGCCACCGCGAGGGGCACATCGTGGCGCTGGAGCTGGTGGAGACGGCGGTGCGGCGCGGCGGCAGGGTGCGCGCGGTGCAGGGCTTCGCGCGCAACGTGACCGAGCGCATCCGCGCGGAAGACGCGCTGCGCGACAGCGAGGAGCGCTACCGCACCCTCTTCGAGGAGAGCCGCGACGCCGTCTACATGAGCTCCATCGACGGGGGGATGCTCCGGGCCAACCAGGCGATGCTGGAGATGTTCGGCATCGAGCCCGGCGAGCTCCCCTCGCTGCGCCTGGCGGACCTCTACTACGACCCCTCGGACCGGCAGCGCTTCCGCGACGAGATCTTCCGCACCGGCTACGTGCGCGACTACGAGCTGCGGCTGAAGCGGCGCGACGGCACCCCGGTGCACTGCCTGATCAGCGCCACGCTGCGCCGCGCGCCCACGGGCGAGGTGGTCGGCTTCCAGGGGATCATCCACGACATCACCCAGCGCAAGCGGGCCGAGGAGCAGCTCGCCTACGGGGCGCTGCACGACGCGCTCACCGGGCTCCCCAACCGCGCGCTCTTCGTGGACCGCCTGGGGCAGGCGCTGGAGCGGGTGCGCCGCGGCGGGCCGCCCTTCGCCGTCTTCTTCCTGGACGTGGACCGCTTCAAGGTGGTGAACGACTCGCTGGGCCACGCCGTGGGCGACGAGCTGCTGATCGCCGTGGCCGGGCGGATGGAGCGCGTGGTGCGGCCGGGCGACACGGTGGCGCGCTTCGGCGGCGACGAGTTCACCCTGCTGGTGGAAGCCGTCGGCGGCGCGGTCGACGCCACGCACATGGCCGAGCGGGTGCTGGAGGCGCTGGCCGAGCCCTTCTCGCTGGACCGCCACGAGGTGTTCACCTCGGCCAGCGTGGGGATCGCGGTGGGCGCCACGGGCGCCGAGGACCCCGAGGTGCTGCTGCGCAGCGCCGACGCCGCGCTGAGCCGGGCCAAGGCGCTGGGGAAGAACCGCTACGAGGTGTTCGACCGCGCCATGCACGCCGAGGCGGTGGAGCGGCTCAGGCTGGAGACGGATCTGCGGCGGGCGCTGGAGCGGGACGAGCTGGTGCTGCACTACCAGCCCATCGTGCGGCTGGGCGACGGACGGATCGACGGGTTCGAGGCGCTGCTGCGCTGGCGCCACCCCGAGCGCGGGTGGGTCTCGCCCAACCTGTTCATCCCCGTGGCCGAGGAGATGGGGCTGATCCACACCCTGGGCCGCTGGGTCTTCGAGGAGGCGTGCGGCCGGGCGCGGGGGTGGATGGACGCCTTCGCCGGGCGGCGGGTGCGGATGGCGGTGAACCTCTCCGCCGCGCAGTTCTCGCAGGCCGACCTGGCGGACCACGTGGAGCGCGCGATGGAGGCGTGCGGCCTTCCCCCCGGGGTGGTGCACCTGGAGATCACCGAGAGCGTGATCCTGGAGCACGCGGGGCCTGCGCTCGCGATCCTCGCGCGGCTGCGGGAGATGGGGGTGGGGCTCTGCATGGACGACTTCGGCACCGGCTACTCGTCGCTCGGCTACCTGCACCGCTTCCCCATCGACGAGCTGAAGATCGACCGCTCCTTCGTGGCGCGCATGGAGCTGGACCCGCGCAACACGCAGCTGGTGCAGGCGATCGCGGGGCTGGCGCGCAACCTGGGGGTGAAGGTGGTGGCCGAGGGGGTGGAGACGCGCGAGCAGCTCGACGCGCTGCGGGCGATGGGGTGCGACTTCGCGCAGGGCTTTCTCTTCTCCGAGCCGCTCCCCGAGGACGAGGCCGAGGCGCTGCTGCGCGCCGACCCGGTGTGGTGACGAGTGCGGAAGTGCGGAAGTGGGGGGGGGGGGGGGGGGGGGGGGGGGGGGGGGGGGGGGGGGGGGGGGGGGGGGGGG
>JBJMPM010000420.1:0-15485 GCA_045803205.1 Longimicrobiaceae bacterium | reverse complement strand
CCCCCCCGCGTCTCTGCGTGAGACGTTTTTTGCCAGGCTTGATTCACTCAGGGAATTGCGGATTCGGTATGAGGATGAGGCCTTCTGCCTTCCGGTTTAGAGGTGCGATGGTAGCTATCCCGTACGCGCCCCGTGCCTGGATCAATGGTCGGACCCGGCCAGAACTCCCGCTGGGAGGTGCTGGGGCGGGAGCCAGATTTGCACAGCCCGAACTCTGCCGACACCACGAACGTCCTGTTCCCCGGCTCGCTGGAGGTCGTTCAGCACCCGTTGAGCCCAGGGGTACCGGGGAACCCGCGCGCTACCAGGCATTGCGCGGCTTCGCCGTAACCGCACCGAGTGGTCGCCGGTCGCCGTGTCACCCTGCACACGTCGGACGAACAACAGATCCGAAAGCGCATCAGACAGCGTCACGGCGTCTGCGTTGCCGGTCAGAACGATCACGTCGAGTGGCACGGTATCCGCCCGACGCAAAGATCCGATAGCCGGCGGGCTGAATCATCGTGTCCTGCAACACGACCGTAACCGGCACACGCGTGGGGGGACGCCCGCTTCGGGGATTCCCATCGTCCTGGGCGCGCAACGGCGTGTTGTACAAGGTAACGACAAGCAGGGCGCATGCGGCGGCCGGTACTCTCCTCATGGCTGCAACTCTTCGTCGCGGGTTCGATGATTCACGCGCAGACCGGGTGTTCACCCAGCCTTACCCCACGACGCGGAAAAGGAGAAACGGGAGTGCCTCTAACGGGTCATATGAAACACCGGGGTTTCCGTATCTGGCGAGGACTAACCGGAGGGGAAGGAGTCGAGGAGTAAGGAGACGGGGAGATGAAGAGATGAGGAAGTGGGGGGAGATGCGGGAGATGGGGGAGATGCGGACAGGGGGACAGGGGGCGCGAAGGGTGGCGCCTGTTCACACGGGAACCTATTGTGACAGATAATGGATCAAGTCCTCACTTCATGCCCTGCACGCGATGGTAACTCGTAAGCACAGAGCAGCGACTGCTAAACGCCCGAGGAGAGTCCCCGCTGCTCCGCCATTCCGGGAGCGGTTTGAAATCCTCGAAGATTTACCGTCGCCTCTGGGAGTCGAGCTTCTGCTGCTGGTCGGGCAGGTATGGCTTACCGCGTTGACACCACCGGGTGAACGCCAGCGGCTATTTCCTCAAAACACGGCCCCGCACATCGGTGATCGTCGGTATGGCGCGCTGAAGGAAGCGCCACCCGATCTACGCGAAGATCTGCGCACCCTGATGCGGGTTTCCGGCCGGCGTCCTCCACCGGACCTTGAAATTGCTCATGCTTGTGAAGCCGTATCAGAATGGGCACAAGCACGAGGGTATCGCCGCATCGCACTTCAATTCATCGAGGCGAGTGCGGGGATAGTCCCACGCGATCCCTATTTCGCGTGGGTCGCGGGACGTGCAAACAGGCTTTTAGAAGACCAGAAGCAGCAGTCCGGCTGGCGCGCGGAAGCGTTCTACCACCGCGCGATGCGCTACGCGTACCGCGAGTTGAACTGGTACGTGTATATCCGTGCACACCTTGGCTATGGGAGACTGTGCGCGGATCGCGGGTCAGTACAAGAAGCGGTCGCGCACTACGAGAGCGCGTCCAGCGCGTGTGTTGACCAAGGACACGACTGGCTGGCTGCTCTTACACTCCATGATGTCGTTGTCCTATGGTTTCATCGGGGAAACATTCCGCTCGCGAGGAAGTACGCCGCCGAGGCTTTACGGATCTATCCGCGTCATAACGAACGATTCCCGTTGGCAGTTCACGACACCTTGTTCCTATACCTCGTTGACAACCATTACGCTGAGATTGAGCCGCTGTTGAAGGTGCTCTACACAATCCCTGTGCCCCTCCACGAGCAGGTACTAATAGCCTCAACCCTTGCGCGTACCGCAGGGCTCCTCCGCCATCCGGACGAATTCGCGCGTTGTGAGTCGCGCGTACTCCACCTAGCACCGGATCACCCGTTCCACGCCGGGTATGCGCATTTGAACCTAGCGTTTGGTGCCTGGGGGCTCGGAAATCTCGAGCTCGCGACGGAGTACGCGACGCATGGACTCAAGATCGCTGAGCAGCGCGGAGACAGGTACGACATCGACGTGGGACGGAGGTTGCTGGTCGATCTGGAAATTGGGACGCCCGCACCGGAACCGATCCCCCTAACCGATACTGAGCAACGGGCTGAATTAGAACGACTCTCCGCCATCGTGACAGAGAATCTCGTCAGTTGGCATGGGGGTACGTGGACGCGGAAGGAGGGCGACCAGCTCGGGCCCGACGACATCGGACCCGTCTGATCGCCTCCCGATTCAATCTCCCAAGCCGCATCAGCTTCCCGAGCCGGCGAGGGGGCCGCCACGGGTCGTCGAATCGGTCGCCACTTCCTGAGTGGCGGCCGATGTTGTTTGGACTCCAGCGGTTGGCGGCGGAAGAGGCACAAAGCTGCCAGACCCAGCAAGTGGACCGCCATCGTGTTTCACACGCGCAGCGGGAACTGCACTCCGTGGCGATGCGGTTGGCGAGGCGGAGCAGGCTCCGAGCAGTAGAATGGCGGCAGCGGTGCTGATGAGGAGGGAGGGGCGCATCGGATTTCACCTCGCGAGGAAAGGAAAGTCGTGTAGCTACACCACTTGTGGCGCAGCATCGAATTGTAAGCGTCGCCACACGGTTTCCGCCACCTGACACGCCTCCACAATTTACGCCATGTGACACGCCCTCTACCGTATCCATCCACGTTGTCCGAAGTGCTCAACAATTGGGTCTTCTAGATCTTGCGGATGGAACAGCCACTTTGATCGCTTCTCACATTTCCCGTCAGTGCGCCCGCGGCTGGACGACCTCTGTTCCTCCGTTCAACTTCGCTTCCGAAACATTCTGAATTCTGACCGCAAAGTCGGCGGCAGGAGCGTGTAGCGCACATCGTTCTGACCGGAGCGTGTCATGCAGAATCTGCGTTACACGGGGGCTAAAAAGAGTGATGCGCGGCCGATTCCCATGTTGGCCCAGGGCGCTCAGAAAAGCACAACACAGGCGATGGCAAGGCCCCCGCGTTACTGGCGGGTGCCACCCGCGCTCCTGCGGAATCCCAGCTCGCCAGAGACGTTTGAGGGCGAAAGCATCCTCGCGGAGTATCCCGACGAAGCCGGGTTGCTCCTGTGGCAGTGTTACCGCGACGTACTCCTGTGGGCGGGGACGCCGCCAGAGTTGCGAGCCGAGCTCTTCCACCGTCCGGACTCAGAACAGCGGCGCGAGCTTGTAGAGGCCGCGCGCGGGCTGGACCCTGAAATGATTCGCGCCGTACGCACCCTTCACCGCGCCCTGCGCGGGAGCAGAAACGACGGCTCAGTAGTTTCGGCTGCGCTCTCGATCTCCGCGGCAGCCGAGCGCGTTCGTGCGACCGATACCGCAATGGCCTATGCGCGACTCGCATCGGCGGCCGTTCCCTCTATCGCCGGACCCGCACTCACAGCGGGAGAGTTGGCGGCACGGCTGGGGCATGCGGCGGTTGCTGAGACGTGGTTGCGGCGCACGATCGCGTTGGCGCGCCGGAGTGGGGATTGGGCGTGCTACGGAGGGGCGTTGACCGCGCTGGCGCGGTTGAGGGAACGCGCGGGCCGCCTTCGCGGAGCGCGGATCGAGTATCGGAAGGCGCTGCGTCTCTCCCGCCGCCGGGGGCTGCACGAAACCAAATGCCGCGCGCTGGGCGGGCTGCTGCGGCTCGCGCTCCAGGAGGAGGACCAAGCCGCCGCGGAACGGTACGCGGGACACGCGCTTCGCGTCCTCGGACGGGATCATCCCGAGCGCGGAAGCGTGCTGCTGGACGTGGCGGAGGTGGAGTTGCGGCGGAGCCATTACGCGCGGGCCGCAGCGCGACTCAACGAGGCGCTGCGGTCACAAATAGGCACAGATGGACAAGTCCGCGCGTGGACCATGCTTGTTCGCGCGGCGGGTGGAGTGGGGGATGACAACGGGGTCGAATCCGCGTGGCACCGGGCCTTGGACCTGATCGACACCTTCGGCTCGACCTCGGCCGCCGCGCGCCTGCTGCTCGGGCTTGCGCGCGCAGGCGCCGAAGTTCTGGCGGAAACACAGGCTGACGCCGTCGCACGCCGTGCCCGCAGCTATGCCGCACGCCTTGGTGATTCCTCTCTCGCGGATGAATGCTCGGCGTTTCTTGCACGCGCCCGCCTCCCGCCGGTGGCGGGATGAATCCTCGCGGCGCACGCCGCATTACCGCAGACGACTACGAAGCGTGGATGGCGGGGCTCTGCGGGATGCCCCCCGGACCAGCCCGCGAGGGATACGTGCGGGAATTCACTCAACGGCTTCTCGAAATGTACGCGGGCTATGATGCTACGCCGCCGGCCGGCCTCTGCGAACTCGCCCAGCGCATTAGCGTCGAAATCGGAGGGTCGGCGTGATGGCAGACGTGCGCGATCCGGAACTGGCATTCCTGATTGGCGCCGCACGCCGGGCTGTAGAGCGCAGTTCGATCCGCACCGTCGCCGCAGAGTCGGGAATCAGTCATGGGGGGCTGCACAACCTCATCGCAGGTGACACGCGCGTCATCTATGGCGTGACCATCAAGAAGCTTCGCGCGTGGTACCTGCGCGAATGGGCTGCGTGTGGCGACGGGCTTACGCCTGAGGCTGCTGCGTACCTCGTGAACCAGCTTGTCGCATCGATTCAGGACGACGGCGAGCGCCACGGTGCCGCTTTGGAGTTGGTGAGCGCGCTGGAGCGGATCTACGCGAACAGTGGCACGCCGCGTCCGGCGTGGCTCGGTGCGGTCGGTCGCGAACTCCGGGAAGAACGCGAGTGATGGAGGCCCGCATCGGCGCGACTAACTGCCGCAACGCAGGTGCACGGCGTTGACCGATGGTAATCGCCATGAGGATCAGCGTAAGCAGGAGGATTCGGCGGAAGCCGAGCAGGTAGGCGACGAAGCACAGGAATCGCATGGCTGGTACCTCGGTTCGGGGGTAAATGACTCGGCGGGCGAGGCGGGAAAGCTCTTTCCCCCTACCTCGCCCGCCGTTTTTTCTTGCCTCACTGCGCGCGCGACGCTCGCCAGTGGGATAGATTGTGGGATAGGTTTGCCGATAAAGTCGGGCATTTCAGCCCGTGAAGTCCCGTAGGCCCTTCCGGAACATCAAGGATTTACAAGGGTTTCCGGTACCCGCACCGATTCCCCCTGTGACTCCGCGTCTCTGCGTGAAACGAATCTTTGGGTTACATGCGGAAGAGCCAGCTCACCTTGGCGAAGAACGCGTCGCGGGTGCGGGTGAGGTCGCGGAAGCCGAACGCGCGCTCGTCGTTCAGGTCGCTGCCGTACCCCGCCAGGATCACCGTGCCCGGGATCGGCTGGTAGCTCAGCAGCACGTCGCCATGGAAGAGGTTGGTGCGCGACGCCTGGCTGCGCACCACGCCGTCCGCCGTGGCGATCAGGATCGGGGCGTTGGTGCGCGAGTCGTCGCGCAGCGAGTCGGTCTGCTGCTGCACGTACTGCCCCACCAGCCGCACGAAGAACGGGCGCGACACCTGGTACTCGAGCTTGAGCCGCGGAATCCGCCCCACGTTCACCCGCGACCCGTCCGTGCGGCGGTTCACCTGCTGCCAGTTGTAGGTGAGCTCCGCGCGGATCCGCTCGGTGGGGCGGAAGGTGGCGCCGAGGTTGGCCAGCAGCAGGTCGCCGCTCGCCCACTCGAAGAAGTTCTCGTCGCGCCCCTGCAGGAAGAAGCCGTTCGCGCTGAAGTGCCGCCACTGCGGGGTGGTGAACTGGACGATGTACTCCAGGTTGGGGATGGTCGGCTGCCCCACGAACGGGATCGTGTCGAGCCCCACCCCGCCCGGCCCCGGCACCTCCAGGCGGTACGTGGAATAGAGCTCCGCGTCGTAGCCGAACGACTCCACGAACACGCCCAGCCCCAGGTTCCACCCCCCGCGCAGCGCCGCGTTGCCGTTCAGGTGCAGCTTGCGGTCCTGCATCCCGCCCCCGTCCACGAACTTGCGGTACTGCCAGATCCCGTCGACCAGCACGTCGGCGGTGAAGCGCTCCAGCAGGGCGCCGCGGCGGCCGTAGACCGTCCAGCTCGGGTCGACGTAGGCGTGCACGATCCCGCTGCGCCCGATGAAGCCGCTCCTGTCCACGAAGCGGTCGCCGATCCCCGCGAAGAGCGTCCGCAGCCCGAAGTGGCGGTCGCGGACGTTGAACTGCGTGAGCCAGAGGGGCGCGGTGGCGACGGAGGAGCCGTCGTCGGTGCGGCTGCCGGCGAGCTGGAAGTTGAGGTTGTAGATCCCCCCGAACACCCACCGCCCGTCCACCTCGGCCACGCGGTTGGAGGTGGACCCGTCCACCTGGTCCAGGTACGCCACGCCCAGCCGCGACTGGCTCCCCAGGCCGCGCTGCAGGCGGATGATGTTGAAGACCGGGTGGTCCTCCCCCGTGGCCGAGGCGAAGCGGTCGTCCACCGCGGAGAGGAGGCCGATGCTGGTGCCGCCCACGTTCCCGGTGAGCTTGACCGCGGCCACCGGCTGCTGGATCTGGCGCGTGTAGATCAGGTTGTTGGGGAGCTGGAAGAGCTCGCTCCCCTCCAGGAAGAAGGGCCGCTTCTCCGGGAAGTAGAGGGCGTTGCGCGGATCGAAGGCGAGCTGCCCCGCGTCGCTCTCCACCTGCGAGAAGTCGGGGTGCACCGTGCCCGAGAGCGAGAGGCTGTTGGTGATCCCCCAGCGCGCGGTGCCGCCCACCTGGGGGCGCCCCGCGTCGCGCGCGAAGGCTCCGCCCGGCTCCGGCGCCCCCGTGGCCTTCAGGGTGGCCTCGGGGTTCAGGTCCATCACCAGGCCGCGGTGGAGCCCCGTGAGCCCCACGATCTCCCCGCTCTGGCCGAGGAAGGAGGGGCTCGCCCGCAGCGCCGGGACCCACGAGTCCTCGAACCCCGAGTGCTTCACCTGGCGCACCACGTTCAGCTTCCAGCTCTGCTCGCGGGCCGGCTGGTAGCGCAGGCTCTTGAACGGGATCCGCACCTCGACCTGGTACCCCCACGGGGTGACGCGCCCCTTGGACTGGAAGACGTAGTCCGGCGAGAGGTCCGCCTGCTCGCGGCCGACCACCGCGCTGCCGATGAACCCCGACGCGGAGGTGTTGGCCCCCTCCACCAGGGCGCCGTCGCCCTGCACGCCCAGCGGGTTCACCGCGAACATCAGCGCCTGGCGCGCGTCGTGGAAGGTGCCGAGGAGGATCTGCACGTTGTCGTCGCCGAAGATGCGGTCGCGGTCGGCGAGGGTGGCGGTGGGGGCGCCGTGGCTCTCGAAGGCGCGGATCGCGAAGTGGATCGCGTTCGGCGAGTACCAGACCAGCACCTGCGTGCTGTCGGCCGCCGGGAGGCCGTCGTTGGGCGCGTACTGCGAGAAGCCGTTGAGCACGGCCGCCTGCGCCCACACCGGCTCGTTCAGGTCCCCGTCCACCTGGATCGAGGCCTCGATCCGCGGGATGCGTACGCTGAGCTGGCGCTCCCGCCCCGAGAACACGGCGGCGGTGGCGGTGTCGCCGGGCGCGAGCGCGGCGTGGGCGAGGAGCGCGAGGGTGGCGAGGTTCATGGGCTCGGGACCGGCGGCGGGTGTGGGCGGAGTGCGCTGGGGACGCGCTGGAACGCGCGGGCGCGTCGGGGCGTGGCAGTGAAGGGATGAGTGGCTCCCGGAAAGGTACGGACTGCGCCCCGCGCGGGCCACGTTCCTCGTCAAAGCTTTACACATGGTCTCACGCAGAGCCGCGGAGACGCAGGGGAGAGGCGCGGCGGCTCTCTCTGCGTCTCCGCGCCTCCGCGTGAGATCATCTTCTTGCGCAGCCGCGGGCGTGGAGGTGGGCGCGGAAGCGGCGGGCGGCATTGGGGAGGCCGTCGCGGCGGGCGCGCAGCGTGGCGGCGAGGGGGGCGGAGCGCGCCACGTACTCGCGCGGCATCCGACCGATCGCGGCGGCGATGGCGCCGCCGAATGAGCTCGCCGCCTTCGGCGCGCAGAACGTCAGAGGTGGGTGACTGCCCGCCTGCTGCTACTCGAGGAGTTCCGTGCTAACCAGTTCCGTTGATCTCGCGCTCGAGTTCTCCGAGCGTAGAGAGCACCTCGCCGAAGGCGGGTTGCTCTCCGAAAAACATCTCGCTCATTTGCCGGTAGTCAGATTCGAGCAGACGCCGCAGATCGTCCGGAGGAACGAGGCGGAGCGTTCCCGGTCGCGCCTCGTTGTACCGCGCCCATGCAGTGGCGAAGAAGAACTCCTTGTGGTGCGCGACTTCCGATAGCAGTTCGAGATCCCCCAGTGCTTCATGGCGCATGGGACTCGTCGCGAGCCTGGCGAGGTCGTAGTAGTGCCTGGACAGTCTTTCCGCGCCAAGGTTCCGGTTCTGCCGGTGGAATTCGGCGTGGAGGATCGTTGCTTTCTCCCAGAAGGTGCGTTTCGCCTCGAGCACTCGGATCTTCGCCAGCGGCTCCTGAAACTGGTCCGGGAACTCCTCGGCGGCATAGGACCGGATCTCCGCGCCTGTCGCCGGCCAGAAGTCGGAACGGGCTCCGAACTCCATCCGGACGACCTTATGGATGTACGGAGCCACCCCGCCGTCTGTCGTGGATGGGTAGCGGAACAGGACCGTCTGGTCATCCCCGGCGTCGATTTCGAGGGACCATCCTTCGCCATGGGACCCGAGGACGGATTCGAAGTCAACGATGTTCCGGGGCACGCACTCGGTCGCCAAGTAGTCCACACACGCGACCTTCAGCTCCTTCAGCAGCTTCTCCCGCGCCCTCCTGCCGCCGACGTTCTCAGGGTCCCGCTCGCCCGAGAATCCCAGGTCGTGCCGGTCGATCGAGAGGTCGATGTCTTCCGAGAACCGCTCGATGACACCGTAGACCTTCGAAAGCGAGGTACCCCCCTTGAACAGCATCGCCGGCCGACGCTCCGGATGAGCGAACAGCCGGCGAAGTGTCCAGCAGACCCAGAAGTCCTTCTCGACGATCGTCGGGACGACGCCGCGGCGCACCGCTGTTTCCTGGAACAGTGCCGCACGGTCGTCGGGTGCCCACTGCGCGACGTTATCCACGCGGCCTCATGTGCGCGCGATCTGCTCGGCGATCAGCCGCACCCGCGCCGAGACGGCGCGTAGATTCTGGTTGAGCGTCTGCTTGTCCCTCCGCGAAAGCTGCGTTCCCAGCCGCTTGATCGTCCGGGGATCCACATCCGGCCCGAGGTGGCGCAATGCCTCGAGCACCATGCCGGCCTTCGTTCCGGCAGCCACGAGCCGAGTCGAAGGGACATGCTTGAGACGGATCTCCTGGCGGCCGACCCTTACCGCCCTCGCCGGGCCGTCCGTAAGGTACACCGCCTTGGCAGGCACCTGCGTGGTCAAGCCGAGCTCGTTGGCGGCACGTGCGCCCGAGACCTGGATCCGGCAGTGCCGGGAGTTGACGAGGGCGGTCGCGATGACGTCGGGGGAGGGAGTGAGGGCTCCCAGCCGACGGCTCATCCTGGGATAGGAGTAGACCCCGCGTGCCAGCCGCCGCAGCAGCCCCTGCTTCACCAGCCTCGAAAGCGCCTGGTCCACGGAGGCCCGGGAGCCGTTGTCCAGAAAGTCCATCGGAGTCCACACGGACCCGCGGCCCTTGCCGCGAACCCGGCGCATGATCTTGTCAGTCATGGCGTTCATGGTGCTCTCCCTGCTTCTGGGTTGTCAGAAAAATATACCATTATTTCTGACAGATCAAGACCTGGATTCCCTGGTCCTCCGCGCTTCCGCGTTGCGTTCGCCCGGCCGTCCGGCGTCAGCGCCGGCGCGCGCAGCCGCGGGCGTGGAGGTGGGCGCGGAAGCGGCGGGCGGCGGAGGGGAGGCCGTCGCGGCGGGCGCGCAGCGTCGCGGCGAGGGGGGCGGAGCGCGCCACGTACTCGCGCGGCATCCGGCCGATCGCCGCGGCGATGGCGGCGTCGGAGAGGGAGCGCGCCATGGAGGCCGCGGTGGAATCCCACGCGGAGGGCGGCAGGGCGCAGAGGAGCCGCTCGTCCATCTCCCGCGGCTTCGCCAGCAGCCCCCGCAGATCGCGGTAGGCGGCGTCGAAGCGCACGATCTTGCGGTCGAGCCTGCGGGCCAGGCCGGGGAGCACGCCCCCGTAGTCGGCGAACGCGTAGTCGCGGTCGCGCGGGATGGGGACCCAGGTGCCGGCGCCGCCGCGCTCCATCCGCCCCCAGCGCAGCTGCCCGGGGTGCCGGTCCCAATCCCCCAGGTAGACGTCCAGCAGCCGCACGGCCAGGTATGCCCGCGCGTCCACCCGGTCGCGCGGCGCCCGGCGCAGCGCCTCCCACAGGTCGTCCGTCCCCTCCACCCGCCCCGCGCCGGCGAAGCCGTCGCGCGGGAACTCCTGCAGCGTTCCGGGGAGCCCCCCGAAGTCGGCGCGGAACTCGCCCAGCGCGGGCACGTCCGGAATCACCGCCAGCCGCGGGGTGGCGTGCGGCACCCCCACGGCGTCCTCCAGCGCCGCCGCCACCAGCGCCGCCCCGGGGTGCAGCGCGCTCACCTGGTCCTGGCGGATGCGCCCCGCCAGCGCGCGGCGGAGGGGCGACAGCGCCTGCGCCTGGTCCTTGTCGAGCGAGCGGAAGACGTACTCGCGGCCGTCGGCCCCGCGCAGCCGCAGCGCGCGCGTCTGCCGCCCGCCCCCGCGCCGCACCGGCGTGAGCCCCCCCGCGAAGCCGCGGAGGTCCACCAGCGGCGCGCGGACGGGCGTGGCCCACAGCTCCCGGTAGCCGTCACCCATCCAGAAGCGGTGGAAGGCCGAGGCGCGGTAGCGGGGAGCGATGGCGACGACGCCCTCGGCCGCCCCCGCGGGCGTCCAGCGCGCCCGCGGGAGGCCGGGGCGGGGAAGGCCACAGGTGCCGGCCGCTGCCACGGCCACCACGGTGCCGAGCCCCGCGGCCCCCCACCGGCGCGCGCGGGAGGGACGGCGCGGCGGCCGCGGCAGCGCGGGCCCGCGAACGGTCGGAGGGGAGAGGTCGGTCGCGGTCGCCATCGCATCCGCCGGGAAAAGGGCATCCGTCAACGGCTTCGCAGGATGCTCGAGCAGTGGATATTCAATTCGCCGGCCACCGCGAATTTCCCTGTGTGAATCAAGCCTGGTCAAAGGCGTCTCTGCGTGATACTGATTTGCCGAGGACAGTTCTGGATTCCCTCGACTTCGGTAAAAAGGACCTCACACGGAGTCACCGGAGTCAACGGGACACGACTCCGCTGACTCCGTTGACTCCGTGTGAGACTTCAGCTCAGATCCGATCCGGAACGAAGCTCTGCGACGCGGTATGAGACGATCTTTTTCCGAATTCGGGATTACCGAGACGCTGAGGAAGGTTGGGAGATGGACGCACGAGGCCCTCGCCCTTTCCACCCTCGGCACTTCCAGGCAAATTCTCCCCTGCTGACGACCTCCTCCACCTTCCCTCCGCCCCATGACCATCGCCAAACGGCTCTTCCCGCTCCTGCTCGCGCTCGCCGCCGCGGTGGCGGTCCACCGCCCGCTCCCGGGGCAGGGGGATACGGCCGCGGTGCTCCTGCACGCGCGGGTCGAGGGGCGGGGGCGGCTCTCGGCGGGGGGCGAGGCGCTCCAGTCGGCGGACGCGGTGAAGCAGTTCTACCGCAGCGTGGGGTACCGGCCGGGGTGGAGCACGCCCTCGGCGGCCCTCCCCGCGGCCGCGGCGCTGACGGGCTTCATGGGCGACGAGCTCCCGTCCGACGGCCTGGAGCCGAACGACTACCACGCCCGGCCCATCGCGCGGCTGCTGGATCCCCAGCGCAGGCTCGGGATGGCTGAACGCGCGGAGCTCGACCTGCTCCTCACCGACGCCTTCCTCACCGCCGGCCACGACCTGCTGCAGGGGCGCGTGCCGCCCCGCGCGGTGCACCCGGCGTGGACCGTCGCCGGCCGCACCGCGGACGTCCCGGCGGTGCTGGCGCTGGCGCTCCTGCGCGGGCGCGTGGGCGAGACGCTGGTGGGGCTGCGGCCGCCGGGCACGCAGTACGGGCGGCTGCGCCAGGCGCTGGCGCGCTACCGCCGCATCGAGGCGGAGGGGGGCTGGTCGTCGCTGCCGGGCCGCACGCTGCGCCCGGGCGACGCCGGGGCGGAGGTGGCCGCGCTGCGCGCCCGGCTCTCCGCCGAGGGCGCGCTCGCGGCCGCGGCCGACACGGCCGCCTACGACAGCGTGCTGGTGGAGGCGGTGAAGCGGTTCCAGCGGCGCAACGGGATCGGCGGCGACGGCGTGGTGGGCCCGGCGACGCGCGCGGCGCTGAACGTGGCCGTCGACCGGCGCATCCGGCAGCTCCGCGCCTCGCTGGAGCGCGAGCGGTGGCTCCCGCCGTCGCTCGGGCGGCGCTACGTGGCCGTCTACATCCCCGCCTACGAGCTGCAGGGGGTGGACGGCGGCCGGGTGGCGCTCGAGTCGCGGGTGATCGTGGGGAAGGAGGGGTGGCACACGCCCATCTTCAGCGCGCCGATGAGCACGGTGATCTTCAGCCCCTACTGGAACATCCCCCCGAGCATCCTGGCCAGGGAGGTGCTCCCGCGGCAGCGGCGCGACCCCTCGTACTTCTCGCGCGAGGGGATCGAGGCGGTGCGCGACGGCGGCGCGGTGCGCTACCGGCAGGTGCCGGGCGCGCGCAACCCGCTGGGGAAGGTGAAGCTGATCTTCCCCAACGCCTACAACGTGTACCTGCACGACACCTCGAGCCCGTCGCTCTTCGCGCGCGACGAGCGGGCGTTCAGCCACGGCTGCGTGCGCGTGGAGAAGCCGCTGGAGCTCGCGGAGTTCGCCCTGGCCGAGACCCCCGGGTGGGCGCACGACGCGGTGCTCGCCGCCGCCGACGGCCCGCGCGAGCGGCCCGTGGCGCTCTCCGAGCCGATCCCCGTCTACATCTTCTACCGCACCGCCTGGGTGGACGACGCGGGCGAGGTGCAGTTCCGGCGCGACGTCTACGCGCTCGACACGCGGCTGGAGCAGGCGCTCGCCTCCCGCGACCCGTCCCGCGTCCGCCCCGTCACCGAGAAGGCCGCCGAGGAAGGGTCCTGATCCCGATCTGCTGAGGGTGGTTCTGGATTCCCTCACCCACAGAAGGGCGCCTCACAACGAGTCAGCGAAGGAATCGGGTGGGTGGCCCGCGCCGCACGGCGCGCTTTTGCGAGTTCACGCCCCGGATACGGAAGGTCGGTTCGATCCAGTAGCTCCGCGGGAAGGTGATCCCAATACGGCGCCCACATCCTGTCGAGCAGTGCCTGACGTGCCGGGTCCGTGGACCGCATCATCACGGAAACATCCCTTGTTTCCCCCCCTGCGGGGGGGGTGCCAGACGCGCCCAAACCGTCCAGAAGCTCCTGCTGGTCCTTGGGGGCCATGGTCCCGAGAAGCTCTTCTAACGCAGTGACGTCGAAGCGGCCTTCCAGGCGCCCACGGACCTCGCGAGAGAGGCGAACCGGTCGCGGGGTTTGGAAGTCGTGTTTGCTCATGGTGGTAGCCGGGGTGTTGTCACATGCCGCGAGGACGGCGGCAGTGGCGACGGTTGCGATCGCGTGCAGCGGGCGTTTCATCTTGCGCTCCCTCGTCACCTGGTTTTCAATCTCCCGTTTCCGAATCTAGGCGCGATTGGCGTGGAGGAACATCGCCCTGAACAGGCGAGCCAACCTGCGGCTACCTTCCTCGCTGCTGTACGCTCCCATGGCCGTCGTCGCGGCGGTGCGGTGGAGCGCGCGCTCAAGCGCCTCCTCCGCATCACCGCGGCCGCCGGCGCCGCATGCGTGGTTCGAGATCTACGCTCGCGCGGAGACGCTCTCCTGCGCGCGCGGGGAGAGAGGCGCGTGAGCGGGCTCGGCCTGGCGGCTTCTCGTGCGTGCGTAAGGCGGCGCTCAGGGCGCGCTGCCGTCCAGCTCGCGCGTCATCTCGATCATCGTGCGGCGGAAGCCGGCGCGGGCGAAGAGGCGTTGCGCGGCCTCGTTGCGCTCGGCGGTCGAGAGCACGACGCGGGGCGCGCCGCGGGCCCGGAGCGCATAGACTGCACCTTGACCCGCACTGCCGCTGACCATGTCCTATCGTATCATATCAGCGGTGAGCCGCCGTTCGCCGGACGAACGAAGCCCCGGTGCCAGCGAATGGCTCCGGGGCTCGTCGATGGAACAGGCGACCTGGGCTCAGCCGCAGCCGAGGGGGCAGCTGAGGATGCAGGAGCGGTCGTAGGTGGGCGGCACTTCCGCCACCCGAGCCTCGGCGGCGTCGGTGCCGAACGACTCCACGCGCAGGCTGTCCAGGTCCAGGCGAAGCGTTTTCATGGAGGTCTCCTTTGGGTGCGAGTTCCAGAGACGACGAAGTGACACTCTCATTTTAAGCAACAAAATGCGTTTCGTCCACACCCCTTCTGGCGTTCACCGCCCGGAGCCCGCCGTCACGAGCTTCCCCACACGGAGCCTTCCTTCTCCCGCTGGCGGGCAGGTACCCGCGCACGATCTTGGTCGCATCCCGCGAATGGGCGCGGGCGGAATCCAGGGAGGCGTGCGATGACTACGATCGGGCTCCAGGAAGTCCAGCACCGGCCGATGGCGCGGTCCGTTCGGCTCGAAACGAGGCTGAGCACGGCCCTGCTCGCGTGCGGCGTCCTTTCCTCGCTGCTGTACGCCGCCATGTGCGCCGTCGTGGCGATGCGGTGGGAGGGGTACAGTTCCGCTTCCCAGACGATCAGCGAGCTCTCCGCGATCGGCGCTCCGACTCGGCCGCTCTGGGTATCTCTGGCCTTCGTCTACACCTTGCTCGTCGCGCTCTTCGGGTGCGGCGTGCTCGCATCGGCGGGGCGTAGCCGCCCGCTGCGCATCGTCGGAGCCCTGCTGGTCGCCTATGGCGTCATCGGCGGGTTCTGGCCGCCGATGCACCTGCGCGGGGCCGAGCGGACGCCGACCGACACCCTGCACATCGTCTTCACGATGGTGACGGTGCTGCTGATGATGCTCGCCATCGGGTTCGGCGCGGCGGCGTTCGGAAGACGCTTCCGCCTCTATTCCGTCGCGACGATGGTGATCCTCGTTGCCTTCGGGGCCCTGACCGGGGTGGATGCCCCGCGGATCGCGGCGAACCTGCCCACGCCGTGGATCGGGGTCTGGGAGCGCATCGACGTCGGCGCGTTCCTGCTCTGGGTCGTGGTGCTGGCCGGCGCTCTCCTGCGCGCGCGGGGAGGGAGGCGCGTGAGCGGGCTCGGCCTGGGGACGTGACGCTTCGGAACGCGGCAGGCGGCGCTCAGGGCACGTCGCCGTCCAGCTCGCGCGTCATCTCGATCATCGTGCGGCGGAAGCCGGCGCGGGCGAAGAGGCGCTGCGCGGCCTCGTTGCGCTCGGCGGTCGAGAGCACGACGCGGGGCGCGCCGCGGGCCCGGAGCGCATAGACTGCACCTTGACCCGCACTGCCGCTGACC
>JBJMPM010000373.1:0-5004 GCA_045803205.1 Longimicrobiaceae bacterium | reverse complement strand
CGTTTCACGCAGAGACGCAGAGGAACAGAGAGAACGTCAAAAGAGTGTTGGCTGTTCTCTCTTTTCCCTCTCTGCGTCTCTGCGTGAAACGGCAGTTCAAATCGCTTGATTCACCAGTGAATTGGAGGAATCAGGGGAGATGAGGAGCATCGCCTACGTGGCGCTGGTCGTGCGCGACTACGACGAGGCGATCGACTGGTTCACCCGCGTGCTCGGCTTCCGGCTGGTGGAGGATTCGCCGCGCGAGGGGAAGCGGTGGGTCGTCGTCGCGCCCGGGAACGAGGGCGGGACCTCGCTCCTCCTGGCCCGCGCGGCCACGCCGGAGCAGGCGCTGCGCATCGGCGACCAGACGGGTGGGCGCGTCTTCCTCTTCCTGCGGACCGACGACTTCTGGACCGACTACGAGGTGATGCGGGCGCGCGGTGTGCGCTTCGAGGAGAAGCCGCGCGAGGAGGCGTACGGCACCGTCGCCGTCTTCGTGGACCTCTACGGCAACCGCTGGGATCTGCTCCAGCTCGCGGAATCCTCCTCCTGACCGCGCCGTGCTGGGACTGGACCGAACCCGCGTCGTGGTGGCGCCGTACGATCCCGCGTGGCCGGCGCTCTTCGCGGACGAGGCCGCGCGGCTGCGCGCCGGGCTCGGCGGCCGCATCCTCTCGGTCGAGCACGTGGGGAGCACGTCCGTGCCGGGGATGGATGCCAAGCCCATCCTCGACCTGATGGCGGGGGTGGAGAGCCTGGCCGCGGCGGAGGCGCTGCTCCCCGCGCTGCGGGAGCTGGGCTACGAGCACAGGCCCGATCCCGGGATCCCGGAGCGAATCTACCTGGTGCGCGGGCCGGCCGAGCGGCGCACCCATCACCTCTCGCTGGCCGAGCCGGCCTCCGCGTTCTGGCGCCGGCAGCTCCGCTTCCGCGACCGCCTGCGCGCCGATCCCACGCTCGCCGCCGAATACGCGCGCCTCAAGCGCTCGCTCGCCGGGTGCCACCCCACCGACCGGCTGGCCTACGCGGCCGGGAAGCAGCCCTTCATCGACGCGGCGATCGCGTCTCCGTGACCTTACCCTCTGGTCCTCCGCGCCTCCGTGTGAGATTCTGTTGGCGGTTCCCGGCGTCCTTCACCGCCTCCGCGCGACGCACATGAAGCACAGGCACCTCGCCCTCGCCCTCGCCTTCCTCGCCTCACCCGCCTTCGCGCAGGCGTCCGGCCCGCCGGGGCTCGCGTCGATCCGCGAGGCGGAGCTGCGGCGCGACCTGTTCGCGATGGCGAGCGACACCTTCCGCGGGCGCGAGGCGGGAACCCTGGACGAGTGGCGCGCCTCGCTCTGGCTGGCCGAGCAGGCGCGCGCGGCCGGCCTGCAGCCCGCGGGCGACGACGGTACGTACTTCCAGCTCGTGCCGATGCGTCGCGTGCGCGTCTCCTCCGCCAGCCGCGTGGAGCTGGGCGGCGCGCCCCTCACCCTCTGGCGCGACGTCCAGGTGCTGGCGCCCACCGACGCCGCCGTCGACGCGCCGGTGACCTTCCTCCCGGCGACGGACTCCGCCTCGCTGGCGGGAGTGGACCTGCGCGGGAAGGCGATCGCCGCGGTGGTCCATCCCCCCGCGCGCCCGCCCGTTTCCTGGGTGAGCCTGTGGGGATGGCGCTATACGCGCGCCGCGCTGGCGGAGACGGCGGGGCGGCTGCTGGCGCGCGGGGCGGCGGCGGTGCTGCTGGTGTCGGACTCCATCTCCGAGGCGCAGTTCACCGTGCTCTCGGCGTACAACTCGCGCGGCACCTACGGGCTGGACTCGGCGGGGGTGGCGGCGCCGCGCCCGTCGCGCGCGCCGGTGCTCTGGCTTCCCGCGCGGATGCTCTCCGCCGTCCGCGCGCCCGACCAGCGGCTGGTGGCGCGCATCTCCAGCGAGAGCTTCGTCTACCCCACCGTGAACGTGGTCGCGTGCGTGCCGGGGACGAGCCCGCGGCTCCGCGGCGAGTACGTGCTCTTCTCCGGCCACCAGGACCACGACGGCGTGCGCGTGCCGGTGAACGGCGACTCCATCTGGAACGGCGCGGACGACAACGCCAGCGTGAGCGTGGCGCTGCTCGCCATCGGCCGGGCGTTCGCGCGGAGCCCGGCGCCGCGCGGGGCGCTCTTCGTCTGGCACGGCGCCGAGGAGCGGGGTCTGATCGGCTCGCGCTGGTACGCGCAGCACCCCACGGTGCCCAGGTCGTCGATCGTGGCGGTGCTGAACGGCGACATGATCGGCCGCAACGCGCCGGACTCCGCGGCGCTGCTGGGGGTGGTGCCGCCGCACCGCAACAGCACGGCGCTGGTGGAGATGGCGCTCGCCGCCAACCGCCGCGTCGCCGGCTTCGCGCTGGACAGCACCTGGGACAGCCCCTCGCACCCCGAGGGGTGGTACTTCCGCAGCGACCACCTGCCGTACGCGCGCGCCGGCGTCCCGGCGCTCTTCTTCACCACGCTGCTGCACCCCGACTACCACACCCCGCGCGACGAGGCCGCGCGCATCGACTACGCCAAGCTCACCCGCATGACGCGCTGGATGTACGCCACCGGCTGGGCCGTGGCGACCGCGCCGGTGCGCCCGGGCCTCGACCCCGGCTTCCGGCTGGAGCGGTGACGGAGTGTGGAGGGGGGCGGGCGGATGAATCCGCAGCAACAACGACACGAAGTCCGCCTGCGCGGACTACTGGCTGCGGTGAGGACGGGGTTCACCGGCGCGCGATGGGCGATCCGGCGACCGAGGTTCGCGGGCTCCGGCCGCAGTGGCGCTGGTCGCGCGCCCCGCGGCAGAGGCGGCGAGGAAGGTGGGAGTCCGCGCAGGCGGACTTCGTGTGGTTGTTGCAGCGATTTCAATCGCCCTGCTCCCCTCCAGAATGCGCATCCCCCATCTTCCTCCCATCGACCCACCGACAGGAACCGGTGCAATGAGCAACGAGAACGGATCGATCACCGACGAGGCGGCGGCGCTCGCCGCGCGCCTCGAGAACGCCTGGAACACCGGGGACAGCGCGGGCTTCATGGCCCCTTTCGCGGACGACGCCGACTTCGTGAACGTGCTGGGGATGCACGTCCGCGGCCGGGAGGCGATCGGCTACGGGCACGCCGAGATCTTCCGCACGGTCTACGCGGGGAGCACGGTACGCTACCGCCTCGACGCCGCGCGGCTGCTGCGGCCCGACGTGGGGCTGGCCCACGTCCACGCGACCCTCACCGTCCCCGCGGGGCCGATGGCGGGAACGCACCAGGCGCGGTACAGCATGGTGCTCACCCGCGAGGGCGGCGAGTGGCGGATCGCCTCGTTCCACAACACCTTCATCCGCGACCCCGCCACCATGGGCCGCTGAGCGCCTGTCGCAATCGCGCACGCTCGCACGTTCTACCGCACTCCGGAGACCCCCGATGTCCACGCCCGCGCCCGACGAGATGATCCTCAGCACCACCTTCACCCTCGAAGGGTATCGCATCCGCGAGTACCGCGGGCTGGTGCGGGGGGTGGTGGTGCGCGCGCCCACCATCGCGCAGGGGGTGCTGGGCGGGCTGCGCAGCATCGTGGGCGGCCAGATCCAGGAGTACACGGAGATGTGCGAGCAGACGCGCCAGCAGGCCACCGCCGCGCTGGCCCGACACGCCCGCGAGCTGGGCGCCAACGGAGTAGTCGGCGTCGGCTACGACGCGTCGGAGATCGGCCAGCACGCCACCGAGGTGCTCTGCTACGGCACGGCCGTCATCCTGGAGCGCACGGAAAGCTGATCCGCTCCGGGAGACGGCCGAGGAGGGCAATCGTCCTCGCGGGTGGACGCCCCCTCCGGCGTCCGATGCAGTGCCGCCGGGAGCGCACCTGGCGTATCGCCTTTTTTCACAAATTCTTGCGCGCCGGCGGCCGGGCACCGGCCGGATGGCTTGGCCTTTGCGGCCGCGGCAGCCTGATCTGATCCACCAAAACCCGCGGTCCATTCCCTCCACACGGAGTTCCGCCATGCGTCGCCTTCGCACTCTCACATCGATCCTTCCTCTCGCCCTGTCGATCTGCGCCGCCCCCGCCGCGGCGCAGGGACAGCCGGGCTCGCTGCTGGTGGTGCGCGTGCTCGACGAGCAGGGGAACCCGCTCATGGGCGCCCGCGTGACCGTCGGCGGGGTGAATCGCGAGGTCAGGAGCGACGGCGGCGGGGTGGCGAGGATCGAGCGGGTCCCCGAGGGGGTGCGGCTGGTCGACGTGCGGCGCGAAGGCTACGCCTACCAGCGCGTCGCCTCCGTCTTCACCCCGGGCGACACGGTGCGCCGCGAGATGGTCATGAAGCCCGACCCCATCGAGCTCGAAGAGCTCAGGGTGACCACCTGGGGCCGGAGCGTGCGCCTGATCCGCAACGGCTTCTACGAGCGCCAGCGGCGCGGGCTGGGCGTGTACATGACGCGCGACCAGATCGAGCGATTCCGCCCCTACCACCTGCAGGATGCCTTCCGCTACATGCGCGGGTTCTCGGTGAACCGGTCCAGGTCGCACGACATCGTGGTCGCCACGCGCGGGGGCATCGGAGGCTGCGTTCCGCACGTGTACCTGGACGGGGTTCGGATGGCGATGCGCAGGCCGGAAGACCAGGCCGACGCCCTGGAGTCGATCCCGCCCGAGAACGTCGAGGCGATCGAGGCCTACCAGGGGCCGGCCACCATGCCCGCCGAGTACGCCCTGAACGGCACCTGCGCCGTGATCCTGGTCTGGACGCGCGGCGCGTAGCCCGCGGCCGTTGCACGGGAACCGGCGGCGTGGTAGCTTGGCGGCGAAACGGCCCGGCAGCCACATCGGACGAACCCAACCGCGCTCGCGGAGGAGCTGGAGATGTCGCACGTGGAGTACACGCGGGAAGACTCCCGCAAGGACCTGAGCGCGAGCCTGATGGGCCTGGCGGCGGGCGTCGCCTGGGTGCTGCTCGTCGCCCTCATCGCGTACTCCCTCGCGCCGAAGCACCACTGAGCTCTGGCAGGACGGAAGTACGGCGGCGGCCCC
>JBJMPM010000364.1:0-2546 GCA_045803205.1 Longimicrobiaceae bacterium | reverse complement strand
AGAGCGCGGTGTTCCACACCGCACGGCCGATCGGCACCACGTCGGCCCCGTCGCGCGGACAGGTCCAGCAGCTCACGTCCACGTCCGCCTCGGTGGGGCCGTACAGGTTGGTGAGCACCACGGGGCCGGCGCCCGGATGTATCGCACCGGGGACCTGGGCCGGTGGCTGCCGGACGGGACCCTCGAGTTCGTGGGCCGCACCGACTTCCAGGTGAAGATCCGCGGGTTCCGCATCGAGCCGGGCGAGATCGAGGCGGTGCTGCGCGGGCACGAGAGCGTGGCCGACTGCGTGGTGACGGCGCGCGCGGAGACGGGCGAGACGCGGCTGGTTGCGTACGTCGTGGGTGGAGCGGAGGCGGAGGCGCTGCGCGCGCAGGTGCGGCGGAGCCTGCCGGAGTACATGGTCCCGTCCGCCTTCGTCTTCCTGGACGCGCTCCCGCTGACTCCGAACGGGAAGCTGGACCGCAAGGCGCTGCCGGCGCCGGAGCTCGGGTCGGCGGAGGAGAAGTACGTGGCGCCGCGCACCCCCGTGGAGGAGGTGCTGGCGGGGATCTGGGCGGAGGTGCTGCGCCTGGAGCGCGTGGGGGTGGAGGAGAGCTTCTTCGACCTGGGCGGGCACTCGCTGCTGGCCACGCGGGTGGTCTCGCGCGTCCGGGACGTATTCGCCATCGAGCTGCCGCTGCGCGCGCTCTTCGACGGACCCACGGTGGCGGAGCTGGCGGTGCGCGTGGAGGAGATGCGCCGCGCGGGGCTGCCGGTGCTGCCGCCGCTGGTGCCGGTGGAGCGCACGGGCGCTCTGCCGCTGTCGTTCGCGCAGGAGCGGCTCTGGTTCATCGACCGGCTGGAGCCGGGAAGCGCCGTTTACAACATCTTCGCGGCGTGGCGCCTCGGCGGTACGCTGGACGAGGCGGCGCTGCGGCGCGCGCTGGGCGAGGTCGTCCGCAGGCACGAGGCGCTGCGTACGGTCTTCGCGGAGGTGGACGGCTCGGCCGTGCAGGTGATCGCGCCCTTCGGCGGGTTCGCCCTGCCGGTGGAGGACCTGTCGGGGCTCGGCGAGGCGGATCGCGAGGCGGCGGCCAGGCGCCGGGCAGGGGAGGAGGCGGCGCGGCCGTTCGACCTCTCGGCCGGCCCGCTCTTCCGTGCGGCGCTGCTGCGGCTGGGCAGCGAGGATCACGTGCTGCTGCTCTCGATGCACCACATCGTCAGCGACGGGTGGAGCATGGGGGTGCTCTTCCGCGAGTTCTCGGTGCTGTACGCGGCGTATCGCGAGGGGCGGGAATCGCCGCTGCCGGAGCTGGCGGTGCAGTACGCCGACTACGCGGTGTGGCAGCGCGAGCAGCTGGCGGGCGAGGCGCTGGAGCGGCAGCTCTCGTACTGGAAGGAGCGGCTGGCGGGCGCGCCGGAGCTGCTGGAGCTGCCCACCGACCGTCCCCGCCCGGCGGTGCAGACGTTCCGGGGCGCGGCGGTCCCGGTGGAGCTCTCCCTCGAGTTGCTGGAGCGGCTGCAGGCGCTGGGGCGGAGCGAGGGCGCGACGCTGTACATGACGCTGCTGGGCGCCTTCCAGGTGCTGCTGGGCAGGTACGCCGGCAGCGAGGACGTGGTGGTGGGGAGTCCGATCGCCGGCCGCACGCGCGGGGAGGTGGAGGAGCTGATCGGCTTCTTCGTCAACACGCTGGTGCTGCGCACCGACCTCGCTGGAGACCCGAGCTTCCGCGAGACCCTGGGGCAGGTGCGGGAGGCGACGCTGGGCGCGTACGAGCACCAGGAGGTGCCCTTCGAGAAGCTGGTCGCCGAGCTGCAGCCGGAGCGCTCCCTGAGCCACTCGCCGCTCTTCCAGGTGATGTTCACGCTGCAGGACGCCGGGGGCGGGGGAGGTGCTCTCCGGGGGGGCGGGGGCGGTGCTCTTCCGGGGCTGAGCGTGAGCGGAGTCGGTGCGGAGCTCGCGAGCGCCAAGTTCGATCTCTCCCTGGAGCTCGCGGCGACTCCCCAGGGCCTGCGCGGCGCACTGAACTACAGCACCGACCTCTTCGAGCGCGGCACGGCCCTCCGGATGCTCGGCCACCTAGCGCGGGTGCTGGAGCAGGTGGCGGCCCGGCCGGAGGCGCGGCTGTCGGAGCTGGAGCTGCTCGGCGAGGCGGAGCGCGGGCTGGTGCTGGAGGAGTGGAACCGGACCGAAGCGGAGGTTCCGGACCGGTGCATCCACGAGCGGTTCGAGGCGCAGGCGGCGCGCACGCCGGGGGCCGTGGCCGTGCGCTTCGAGGAGGAGTCGCTCACCTACGGCGAGCTGAACGAGCGCGCGAATCGGCTGGCGCACTCCCTCGCCGGCCTCGGTGTGCGGCCGGAGACGCGGGTCGCGCTCTGCCTGGAGCGGGGGCCGGAGATGGTCGTCGCCGTCCTGGCCGTGTTGAAGGCCGGCGGCGCGTACGTCCCGCTGGACCCCGCCTATCCCGCGGAGCGGCTGGCGTTCGTGCTGGCCGACGCGGCCGTGCCCGTGCTGGTGACGCAGGAGTCGCTGCGCGCGGCGCTCCCCGCCGGCGACGGCGTCG
>JBJMPM010000360.1:0-14478 GCA_045803205.1 Longimicrobiaceae bacterium | reverse complement strand
TCAGCACCCCGATGTTCATCAGGTCCGTCAGTCGGTCTCCTTCGTGCCGCACTTTGCTCACACGAGCCATCCGGGCCTCCTCAGGCTGGGGTCCGGCTGTATCTTACCTCCTTAAGTGATCAAAGTAAACGGTATTGCGCGCAGGCGGACTTCGTGTCGTTGTTGCAGCCTTCATTCGCCCTGCCGTTCTCCTTCCGTTGTTCGACCGGCGGAATGCAACCTGCGCTTCGCGCCGCGACCGCATCGGGAGGTGATTGCGAAGTGATTCAGGCGGCGGGCGGCGGGGTCAGGCTGTTCGGGATCGAGCTGATCGGGATCAGCGCGGAGAACGGGCGCAGGCTGCTGGTGTCGCTGCTGTGCGTCGCGGCGGCGTGGGGGCTGGCGAAGCTGCTGCGGCTGGTGGCGAAGCTGCTGCTTCGCGGGCGCAGGGACGTGCGCGCGAAGTTCTGGTCGGAGCAGGCGGTGCACATCGTGATGACGGTGGTGCTGCTGGTGCTCCTCGTCTCCGTCTGGTTCGACGAACCCGCGCGGCTGGCCACCCCCGCCGGCCTCCTCACCGCCGGGCTGGCCGTGGCGCTGCAGCGCGTGATCACGGCCGTCGCCGGCTACTTCGTGATCCTCGTCAACCAGGTGTTCACCGTCGGCGACCGCATCAGCATGGGCGGCGTGCGCGGCGACGTGATCGCGCTCGGCTACACCCGCACGCGCATCATGGAGATGGGCGAGCCCGCGCAGGTGCAGGGCGAGGACGGCCAGGACGCCCCCGCCTGGGTGAACGCGCGCCAGTACACCGGCCGCATCGTCACCGTCACCAACGACAAGGTGTTCGACGAGCCGGTCTACAACTACACGCACGAGTTCCCCTACATCTGGGAGGAGCTGCGCATCCCGGTGCGCTATGAGGCCGACTTCGCGCGCGCCGAGCGCATCCTGCTGGACGCAGCGGGGCGGCACACGGTGAAGCTGCGGGAGATCGGGAAGGAGGCGCTGGAGGAGCTGCAGCGGCGCTACGTGGTGGACCGGACGGAGCTGGAGCCGCGCGTCTACTGGCGGATCACCGACAACTGGCTGGAGCTCACGGTGCGCTTCATCGCCCGCGACCACGGCATCCGCGAGCTGAAGGACGCGATGAGCCGCGACATCCTGCGCGACTTCAGGGCCGCCGGCATCGACGTCGCCAGCGCCACCTACGAGATCACCGCCGTGCCGCCGCTGGAGCTGCGCGGAGCCCCTCCGCCGTCCCCGAGGGAGCCGGGCGGATGAATCCGCGGCAACAGACACACGAAGTCCGCCTGCGCGGACTCCCGCCTCCCGTGAAGCCGCCGCCACCGGGCACGCGACTGGCTGAACGGCGGCCGAGGCCCGCGACCCTCGGCCGATGTGAAGCCTGTCGCGTGCCGGGAGGCCGCGGCCGGGAGTCCGCGAAGGCGGACTTTGGGCAGTTGTTGCAGCGAATTCATTCGCCCTGTCCCTGGGGAACTCTGCCCCCCGGGAGCCCTGCCTCCGGCGACCTCTGATCCTTCATCCATCTGTGCCGTGCCCCATCCCGATCCCGACGCCCTCGTCCGCGAGCTGCTGCCGCTGGTACGCGCCTTCTGCGCCGGCGAGGAATACGGTATCGCGCTGGGCGGCTCGCACGCCAAGGGCACCGCCGACGCGCACTCCGACGTCGACGTCTACCTCTTCGCGGACGCCTTTCTCCCCGCCGCGCGGCGCGTGGAGATGGTCACGGCGCGGCTGGGCGATGCGGCGCGGGCGGTGTCGTGGGGGGCCGACGAGCCGTTCGTGGAGGGCGGCACCGACTTCACGGCGGATGGCGTCCTCGTGGAGTGCTGGCTGCGGAGCGCGCGGCAGGTGGAGGCGACCCTCGGCGAGTGCGTGCGCGGGCGCATCCGCCGCGAGCACAGGGCGTGGACGGCGATGGGCTTCTTCGACCACGTGGTGCTCGGCGACGTGCACGCGATGCGCATCGTCGACGACCCCGCGGGGATGCTGGCGCGGTGGAAGGCGATGGTCGCCCCCTACCCCGAGCCGCTGCGCGCCGCCCTCCTGCGCCGCTTCATGGCCGAGGCGGCGTTCTGGCCGGAGAACCCGCACTACCTGGGCGCCGTGGAGCGCGGCGACGTGATCTACACCAGCGCCATCGTGCAGCAGGTGGCGCAGGCGCTCGTCCAGGTCGTCTTCGCCCTCGACCGCGCTTATTTCCCGGGCGAGAAGAAGCTCGCCAACGCGCTGGCGAAGCTCTCCTCCGCGCCGCGGGACTTCGCCGCGCGCATCCAGAGCGTGTTGTGCCCCGGCGCGCACCCCTCGCCGGCCGAGCTGCGCGAGCAGAGCCGCGCATTGGCCGAGCTGGTGCGAGAGACGCGCGAGGCGGTGGCAGAAGCTTGATGTCGGCGGCATCTGATACCACTTTGTAGGCGGGGCCGCCCACCCCGCCGCCGTGGTTCTCGCGGCACCGGCCCCTGCCCCCGCTGCGCCGGCGCCAGCGGATGCGCCCGGCGCGCTCTCTCCCTCCACCTCCATCCAGGAGGCACCCCATGCCCACGCTCACGCTGAACCTCGACGAGCTCTCGGTCGAAACCTTCGACACCGCGCCGGGAGCGATCGGGCTCGCCCGGCCGCGCACCTACGAGCCCGGCTGCACGCTCCCCGAGCTCTGCGGCACGGGCTGATCCGGATCTCACGCGGAGACGCGGAGGCGCCGAGAGACGGCAGCCGTGCCTCTCAGCGCCTCCGCGTCTCTGCGTGAGGCGGCAGTTCAGCCGGCCTCAGCCGCGCGCACCGTCTCCAGGAACGCCTCCATCGCGGCGAACGCGCGGTCGCGGCGGTAGACGACGGCGATCTCGGCCGTCTCGGCGCAGTCGAGCAGCGGCCGGAAGGCCACCTCCGGCGGCCCGATGGCACGAACCGACGCGGGGACCAGGCTCACCCCCACGTCCGCCGCCACCAAGCTGAGGATGGTCTGGTACTCGCTGGCGGCGTGCTCCACGCGCGGCACGAAGCCCCGCTCCATGCAGAGCCGCGTGATCCAGTCGTGGAACTCCGGCGCCAGGTGCCGCGGGAAGAGCACCATCGGCTCGCCGCGCAGCTCGCCCAGCGCGATGCCCTCGCGCGCCGCGAACGGATGGGAGGCGTGCATCGCCGCCACCAGCGGCTCGCGGAACACCGTCTCCGCCACCACGGCGGGCGAGGGCGCCACGGGGCCGCGCACCAGGGCCAGGTCCAGCAGCCCGTCTTCCACCGCCTGCACCTGGTCGCGGGTGAGCCCCTCCACCAGCTCCAGGTGCACCTCGGGAAAGGCGCGGCGGTGCGCCCGCACGGCCGCCGGGAAGATGCTGAGCGCCGCCGAGTCGGTGAACCCCACCCGCACCGACGCCAGCTCGCCGCGGCCGACGCGCCGCGCCGCCTCCAGCGCCCCCGCCGCGGCGGCGAGGGTGCGCCGCGCGCCGTCCAGGAAGGCGGCGCCGGCCGGCGTCAGCTCCACCCGGCGGCTCGTCCGCCGCAGCAGCTCGGTGCCCACCAGCCCCTCGAGCTGGCGGATCTGCTGGCTGAGCGGCGGCTGCGCGATGTGCAGCCGCCGCGCCGCCCGCCCGAAGTGCAGCTCCTCCGCGACCGCCACGAAGTAGCGCAGGTGCCGCAGCTCCATCTCCGTCCCTCCGTGATACCGTTTCTCGGGTTCGACTGTGCAAACCAGGAAATGTCATCCTGAGCGGCGCCGCTGCACCGGACGGATCGTCTGCTCCTGACTTTGGCGGCGCCCGAAGGATCTATCGCATGGGTCCGAGCGACAGGCGGCCTATTGCTCGGACGTCGAGTACAGATCCTTCGGTCGCCGCCAGAAGTCTCTGTGGAACGTAGCTTTGCGCGGCGGCTCCCTCAGGATGACATTTTCAGGGGCGCGTCGGAATGCACAGCCAACTCCGCAAGCTGGTAGAAGAGTCGGTCTGATCCGGACGTGCACGATATCGATCGTTCCGTCACAATGTATTGGACGATATCGGTCCCGGAAAAGTAAGTTTGCTCGAACGGCCTCCGCCGGGGGCCGACCCTCTCCCCTGCCCCATCATCGCCATGCGAAGCCTCACGCGCCTTTCGCTCGCGCTCGTGCTCGGCTGGAGCGCGCCCGCGGCGGCCCAGCTCCACTACACCATCGACCTGGCCTCTCCCGCCCTGCACACGGCCGCGGTCACGCTGCGGGTAGACGCGCTCACGGCGCGCGACACCGTCTTCCAGTTCGCCGCCACGGCGCCGGGGACGTACCAGACGATGAACATCGGCCGCTACGTGATGGACCTGCGCGCCACCGACGCGCGCGGCCGCACCGTGCCCACCCGCCGGAGCTCGGTGAACAACTGGCGCATCAGCGACCCGCGGCGCGTGCGCGAGATCCGCTGGCACGTGCAGGACACCTGGAACACGCCCGTCGCCGAGTTCCCCATCTACCCGATGGCCGGCTCGGAGATCGAGCGCGACCACGCGCTCCTCAACGCGCACGCGCTCCTCGGCTTCCCGCCGAGCATGCAGGGGTCGCGGGTAACGGTGCGGCTGCTCCATCCCCCCGGCTGGTCGGTGGAGACGGCGCTCGGCAAGGCGGGCGATGACTACCAGGCGGCGAGCTACGACGAGCTCGTCGACTCGCCCTTCCTCCTGGGCGACTCGCTGACGACGGCCACGCTCACCGTGACCGGCGTGCCCGTGCGCATCGCCGTCTACTCGCCCACGGGGCAGCTGACGGCCACGCAGCTCGCGGGGGCGATGAACGGGATGCTGCAGGCGGCGGGGCGCTTCCTCGGGCGGCTGCCGGTGGACCGCTACGTGTTCCTCTACCACTTCGGCCCGCCGCGGCCGCTGATGGGCGCGTGGGAGCACGGGAGCAGCTCCGAGTACGTGCTGCAGGACGGGCCCTTCACGCCGCGCGCGGGGGCGGGGATCACCAGCATCGCGGCGCACGAGTTCTTCCACGTGGTCACGCCGCTGAACGTGCACTCGGAGATCATCGAGCACTTCAACTTCCAGACGCCCACCCCGTCGAACCACCTCTGGCTCTACGAGGGCGTCACCGAGTGGGCGTCGGACAAGATGCAGCAGGAGGGCGGGCTGCTGACGCTCGACGCCTACCTCGGCGAGCTCGTGCGCAAGGCCCGCAACGACCGCCTGCGCTACGACACCACCTACTCGCTCGTGCGGCTCGCGGAGACCTCGTTCACCGCCGCGGGAGCGGAGCAGTACGGCAACATCTACGAGCGCGGGGCGCTGGTGGGGGCGCTGCTCGACATCCGCCTGCTGCAGCTCTCCGGCGGCCGCTCCGGCCTGCGCGAGCTGGTGCGCGGCCTGGCGCGCGACTACGGGAAGTCGCGCCCGTTCCCGGAAGATTCGCTCTTCGCCATCATCGCGCAGCGCACCTCGCCCGAGGTGCTCGACTTCTTCGCCCGCTACGTACAGGGGGCCGAGCGGCCGCCGCTGAAGGAGTATTACGCGCTCCTCGGCATCGACCTGCAGGTGGACGAGAAGGGGATCCCCGTGCGGCTGGTGGTGAATCCCAACCCCACCCCCGAGCAGCTCCGCCTGCGCGAAGCCTGGCTTCGCGGCGGCACCGGCTGAGCTGATCTCACGCAGAGACGTGGAGACGCAGAGAGAGAGTGCGCAGCGGCTCTCTCTGCGTCTCCGTGCCTCTGTGTGAGATCAATGGGAGATCGGCCAGCAGGGATGCTCGCCCGCCGGAGGCGCGGGCGCGGGGGTGCCGGGGTTCACGTCGCCCAGGCGCTGCACCAGCAGGCGCGCGAATACGTGGTTGGTCCCGAAACCCTCCCAGTAGGTCTGCAGGTACACTCCCTGGATCGTGTCCCCGTTCTGGTGCCCCAGGTAGAAGCGCGACGCACGGGGGACCGCGATCACGTCGTTCACGTGGCTGGGGAGCGAAAGCATCGGGTCCTGCATGGACCCCAGCGTCTGCACGCCGCGCGAATCGACGTTGCAGAGGTAGGCGTATCCCGGCTCCGAGTGCAGCGAGTCCTGCTGCGCGGCCGAAAGCTTGTAGCCGAAGGTGGTGATGGAATAGCCGTCGAGCCGGTACACCCCGCGCCGCAGCGTCAGCACGCCCGAAGACGTATCGTAGGCGATGTGGGCCGGGTCGCTCACCTGCGCCACCTTCATCACGCGCACGTTGCTGCCGCGCCGCATCGCCAGGTTGCTCGTCCCCAGCTCGGTGAAAACGGCGTACGCGGGCGCGCGATCGTGGTCGTTCGGCGCATCGCGGCTGCACGCGGCCAGCGCGAGCGAGGCCAGCGCGAACGCCAATCCAGCGAATCGCATGCGGCACTCCTGTGATCGGGGCGGGAGAAGACCAGCGGGAGGTGAGACGGGAAGCATCGCTGCGGACCTGCAACCTAGTTGCGCGTACTTCCCGCGAACAGCTTCTTACCTCACAGCTTCTCACTTCGCTTCTCCAAACCAATCGACGTGGAGGAGGACGAGAAGGGGATTCCCGTGCGGATGGTGGTGAATCCCGACCCCACCCCCGAGCAGCTCCGCCTGCGCGAGGCGTGGCTGCGGGGCGGCACCGGCTGAGCTGGCCTCATCACGCAGAGACGCAGAGGCACGGAGAGTGGTTCTCTCCGTGCCTCTGCGTCTCTGCGTGGGATTTGTTTTAGAAGCCTGTGTTGAAGATGGGCAGGAGGCGCAGGCCCTTCGGGTTGTCGCGCACGTAGTTGAGCAGCCCGAGCTGGATGCCGCGCACGGTGTGGGCGTAGTTGAAGATGCCGATCGTCACCCCGCGCTGCCGGCCGCGCACGTTGTTCCAGGGGGAGACGGCGATCCCGTCGAGCGCGTTCACGTGCACCGTCCCCCCGGCGACGCCGATCCCCGTCAGCCGGCCGCGCACGATCGCCGCGATCCCCGCGGCGTCGATCCCCCGCATCTCGCCGTCGGTGAAGGTCGCGCCGCCGGCGAGGTTGATCCCGGTGAAGCGGCCCTCCTCGATCGTCCCCAATCCCCCGACGGTGACGCCGTTCACGTTGCCCTCGGAGAGCGTCAGGAGCCCGCCGGCGGCCAGGCCGTCGATCCCGTGGTCCCCCACCGCCGCCAGCCCGCCGAGCCCGATCCCCCGCAGCCGCTGCGCCGCCACGGCGGCGAGCCCGCCCACCGCCACGCCGTTGATCTCGTTGCGCGAGAGCACGATCACCCCGCCCGCCGAGATCCCGTTCAGCTGCTCCGACGCCATCACCCCCACCCCGCCCAGCGCGACCCCGTCGATCCGCTTCGCGCGCGGGCCGACCAGCCCGGCGGCGACGCCCGCCACCACCAGGTCGGGGTTCGCCTTCGGCTTCCAGAGGGTGAGGTTGAGCCCGGTGACGCGCTCCACCTGGTGGTCGACGAGGTTGAGCCGAACGCCGGTGGCCGTGCGCGAGTTGCCGAGGGTGAGCCCCACGCCGCCCACGGTGAGGCGCAGCGCGCGGTGGCTCGCGGGCGGCTCGGGGACGGTGTCGGCCTGCGCGTGGGCGGGGGCCTGCGCGAAGGCGACGGCCAGCAGCGCGAGCGCAGCGCGGCGGAAGAAGCGGGCGGCGTTCACTCGGACGGCGCCTCGGTCCAGTCGGTGAGGCGGTGCACCAGCGCCTGCATGCGCTCGCGCAGCTCCAGGTCGGGCACGTGCTCGGCCGCCCGGGCCAGGTAGTGGATCAGCATGCCGATCTCGCCCTGCGCCAGCTCGCCGGCGAAGAGCGCGGGGTCGAGCCCCAGGTCCCAGGCGGCGGTGCTCACCGCCTGCACGCACAGGTCGGCCAGCTCGGTGCCGGCCTCGGCCGCGTCGGTGAGGGCGTGGGGGCGCACGAGGCTCAGGGGCGCGCCGGAGCCGGCGCGGGCGCCGGGGGTGGGAGCGGCGCGGGCGTGGGCGGACGGGCCGCGGGGCGCTCGCCGGGCGGGGTGAGCGCGGCGTTGGCGGCGCGGCGCTGGGCCGCCTGCGTGTGCAGCGCGACGATGGTGGCCTGCAGCTCGTCGGTGAGGCGGGTCTTCCAGCCGGAGCCGTCGCGGCGCAGGCTCATCACCGTCACCTGGCTCATGCGGCCGCCGGCGCCGGTGGCGCTCACGCGGTAGACCACGTAGGCGCTGTCGCCCTCGGAGACGTGGCCCAGCACCTTGAAGACGGCGGTGGAGAGGAACTGCGTCATCTCCGCCTGGCTCCCCACGGTGGAGGCGACGAAGCGCTCGTAGACCTGCGCCGGGGTCAGCGCCTCCAGCTCGCGCGCGCTCGCCACGTTGAAGAGCGCGCGCAGCCCCGCCGTGCTGGTGTCGCTGCGCGCCACGTCGACGAACGCGGCCTTGATCGAGTCCAGCTCGGCCGGGTGCACCAGCGCCGCGTTGGCGGCCCAGTCCTTCGCCTTCATGGTGGCCAGGTAGCGGTCGGCCACCTGCTCCGGCGTCTCCTGCGCCGCCACCGAGCACGGGAGGGCCGCCAGCAGCGTGGCGAAGAGCAGGGGCGCGAGGGTCGGTTTCTTCATTCGAAGGTGCTGGTCTGGTGTTGTGACGATGCGAGTTCTATAGCGACTATGCGAGTAAACTCGCCGCTACAACTTCACGCTGTCCGCCTTCGCGGACATCGACCGCAGGGTACCGCGCCACGTCGGCCGTGGTGATGTGGAGGCATTCACCGCCGGCGGCATCACGCCGCGGAACCGCGCCCGCGGGTGTGACCATGCGAGTTTTGCTGCGACTATGCGAGTAAACTCGCCGCTACAACTTCACGCTGTCCGCCTTCGCGGACATCAACCGCAGGGTACCGCGCCACGTCGGCCGTGGTGATGTGGAGGCATTCACCGCCGGCGGAACCGCGCCCTCGAAGTCCGCGCAGGCGACCGTGTGACGTTGTAGCCGCGAGGCCGCGAGTTCACTCGCAAATCCGCGCGTACAAACCCGTTTGACGCATGGACACCGCGCCTCGCCAGCACCCTATCCTTCTGATCCCCCACGAATGTCATCCTGAGGCCGGCCTCGATGCAATCCGCATCTACGCAATCACTTGCAGGCCGAAGGATCTGTAGCCGGCCCACGCATCTCACCGGCGGGAACGCGTCACTCGGTCGGCCGTGGTACAACTCGCCGGCTCACGTGCCGCCGACGTTATAGATCCTTCGGGCTGCAAGGTTTCGCGCAGAGCACGTTCAGCCGTGGCCGCCCTCAGGATGACATCGGTTTTCTTTACTCATTCCTGACTCATTCCTGCTGCTGGCAGGTGGCACTTGGCACTTGGCACTTGGCACTTGGCACTTGGCACTTGGCACTTGGCACTTGGCACTTGGCACTTGGCACTTGGCACTTGGCACTTGGCACTTGGCACTTGGCACTGCCGTTCACCGCGGCGGACGGACCGCGGCGAACTCGGCGTCGCGGTTCCACTGCGGCGCGGCCGTGGCGTTCGCGATCTGGGTGGCGAAGTCGAGCACCGCGGTGGAGAGCTGCACCGCGCCGCGCAGGTCGAAGTCCGGGCGGTACTGGTCGCTCGGCTGGTGGTAGCGGTGCGCCGTGTAGTCCTCCCCCTGCTGCTGCCCCCACCCCGCCGGCCGCCCGACGAAGTCCGTCCCCGCGCCGATGGAGACGGAGGGGACGCCCGACCGGGCGAAGGAGAAGTGGTCCGAGCGGTAGAAGGCGCCGCGCTCCGGGTGCTCGTCGGGAGAGATGCGCCAGCCGCGCGGCGAGATCATCCGCGCGAAGAGCGGGCCCAGGGTGCTCTTGGTGTCGCCCAGCACGCGGAAGTCGCGCGTCACGCCCAGGATGTTGCCGCCGTCGACGTTCAGGTTGGCGACGATGGTGCCGATGGGCTGCGTGGGGTTCCGCGCGAAGGCGTCGGAGCCCAGCAGCCCGCTCTCCTCGGCGGTCACGAAGACGAAGAGGAGCGAGCGCCGGGGCGCCGGCCGCCGCGCCGCCGCGTGGGCCACGGCGAGAAGGTCGGCCACCCCCGAGGCGTTGTCCTCCGCGCCGTTGTAGATGGAGTCGCCGTTCACCGCGGGCCCGATCCCCAGGTGGTCCCAGTGCGCGCTGAGCGCCACCGCCTCGCGCCGGAGCCGCGCGTCGCTGCCGCGGATCACCCCCACCACGTTCTCGCTCTCCAGGTGCTGCACGGAGCTGGTGAGGTGCACGTCGAGCATGATCCCGGTGGACACCGGGCGGAAGCTGCGGCTGGCGGCCTGCCGGCGCAGCTCCTCCAGGTTCAGCCCCGCCTGCTGGAGGAGCGCCGTGGCGGCGCTGTCGGTGATCCACCCGCGGAAGCCGAGCGGCGCCGGGGCGCGGGGGTCGCGCGGGAGCATGCGCTGCTCCTTGGCCCAGCTCCCCACCACCGTGTGCCAGGGATAGCCGGCGCGCTCGGTGGTGTGGACGATGAGCATCCCCGCGGCGCCGCGGCGCTCGGCCTCTTCGAACTTGTAGGTCCAGCGGCCGTAGTAGGTCATCGCGCGGCCGCCGAAAAGGTTCGGCTCGCCGGCGGGGGCGGGCGGATCGTTCACCAGCACCATCAATATCTTGCCGCGGACGTCCACGCCCTTGAAGTCGTCCCAGCGGTACTCCGGGGCGGCGGCGCCATACCCCACGAACACGATCTCCGTCCGCGCGTCCGCGCTCACGGTCCCCGCCTGTCCGGCGGCGACCTCCCCCGCCGAGCCCGACCAGATCACCACGTCGTCGGGGTAGCGGAGCGTGGCGGTGGCGCGGCCCGAGGCGGCCACGCGGATCGACCGCGGGTCCGCGCCGACGATGTCGATCGGCACCCGCTGGAAGTACGATCCGCCGGCCGCCGCGGGCTCCACCCCGTAGGCGTGGAGCTGCGAGGCGATGTACTCGGCGGCCAGGCGGCCGCCGCGGGTGGCGGGGGCGCGCCCCTCCAGCAGGTCCGACGAGAGGAAGCGCAGGTGCGCGTCGATCTCGCGGGCGCTGACGGCGGGCGCCTGGGCCCGCGCGGCGGTCGCGACCAGGGCGGCGCCGGCCAGCGCCAGCGCGGAGATGCGGATGGCTCGCATGCGTGTGTGTCGGCGGTGTGCGTGAACGCGCGCTCGGGAAGGCGCAAAGCTAAAGGGGCGGGGCGAGGGACGGCAACGGCAACCACGTTCTCACGCGGAGACGCGGGGACACGGAGAGTGGTCCTCTCTGTGCCTCTGCGTCTCTGCGGCTGCGTGAGACGAATCTTTTCCGTATCACGATCACACGGAGGAACGGAATGCCTCGCCAGAACCGGGTGACGCCGCGCGGCGAGCTGGTCGCCGTGGACGCGCGCGGCACGTTCATGGGCAACCGCGGCTGCCTGCACGACGCGGCGGGGCGCATCCGCCGCGCGTGGCAGCTCAAGCGCTGGATCGTCTGCGAGCTGGAGTTCAAGGGCCGCCACCGGCCGGTGATGCAGCCGGGGTGCTACACGGAGCTCTTCTTCCTGGACGAGGCCACCGCGCTCGCCGCCGGCCACCGGCCGTGCGCCGAGTGCCGGCGCCCCGCGTTCCGCGCCTTCCTCGCCGCCTGGGCCGCCGGCGGGCCCGGCGGCCTGCCCAGCGCCCCGGCGCTCGACGAGGTCCTCCACCGGGAGCGCACCTCCCCGCCCTGGCGGGCCCCGCTCGGCACGCTGCCGGACGGGGCGTTCGTCGCCCTCCCCGGCGATCCGCGGCCGTTCCTGGTGCTCGGGGACGCGCTCCTGGCCTGGACCCCCGGCGGCTACACCGACCGCCGCGCGCGTCCGTCGGCGACGGTGGAGGTGCTCACCCCGCGCTCGACGGTCGAGGCGCTGCGGGCGGGGTATCGGCCGGTCCTCCATTCCTCGGCTGGCTGAAAGCAACGGCGTCTCAGCCAGAGGCACGGAACAGAGAGACGGCGCGCTCCTGCCGGGCGCCCTCTCCGGCTCGCTCAGGCTCGCCACCTCTCCCGTACCGGAAGAGGTTGAATACCCCGGCGCCTGCGCGAACCCGCACCGGCCGCACCGAGGCTGTTCAGCTCAACCGCTCGCAGGCCACGTCCCTGCCGCGTCCGCCACCCTCTCCCGGTACGGGAGAGGGGATTGCGCTCTTAAGGCGCAGGGGAGAGGGCGCCGCGGCGGCGGACGTGCACCGGCGGCGCTACCCTACGCCCAAGCCGAGCTGGTCGTCCTCGGGCGGGGGCGGGGCGTCGCGCTCCTGCCCGGCGAGCCAGCGGGCGATGACGGAGACGACGTAGCGCCGCTCCTCCTCCGTCAGCTCCCTTCCCTTCGGGATGCCGTGCCACTTCGCCAGGCAGCCGCGGCAGCAGGTGGCGGTGGCGTGCTGGGCGAGGAAGACGGGGTGGCCACGCATCGGCGTCTGGCTCCCGTCGTTCGGCGGGCGCGCGGGGGCCAGGCGCGAGGCGATCAGCTCCGCGGCGTGGCGGAGGACGGTCTCCATCCCCTTCCGCCGCTGGTAGGCCAGGTCGTCGCCGCGCAGCCGGAAGCGTCGGCGGAAGCGCGACTCCGCCAGCCGCGCGAAGACCTCGTCCATCCGCCCGTCATCGTCCATCGATCGACGTCACCCCATACGCCGGGGCGCGCGCCGCAAAGCCGGGCGCGCGCCAACCTACCCCGGCCGCGCGGAGGCGGCCAGCGCCCCGCGCTCAGAGGTCGAAGGAGCGCACCTCGAACTCGCCGGAAAAGGCGGATTCGGAGAACTGCGCGCTCTCCGCGACGCGGACGTAGGTGCGGAGACGGTAGCGGCCGTCCCTGCCCACGAACACCCGGCCCGCGGCGCTCTCGCCGGGGGCGAGCACCACCACCGGAGGGGGATCCAGGGAGGCGGGGCACGCGCCGTTGGTGGACCACGGCACCCATCCGTCCGCCTCGCGGCGCTGGACCTCGGTATCCACGCCCCCGCTGCAGCTGAGGAGGGTGATCGGCCCGGAGCCGGTGTTGCGCACCGTGAAGCGGACGATCGCCTCGGATCCGGAGCCGGGGAGCCCGTAGAGGGAGGCGTCGGTCCGCACGCGGATGTCGCCGGCGGGGCCGGCGAGGCCGCTGGCGTCGGAGCAGGCGGCGGCGAGGAGGAGGGCCGCCGCGGCAAAGGCTGCTTTCATCGGCGTGTGCGCGTTGAGGTCGACGTTTTCCCGTCCCGCTCGATCCGGCAGTCAGTGTACCACGATGAAGTCAGGGGAGAGGGCGTCGAGGGACTCCGCGCCCTCCTCCTGCCCCACGCTGACGGGAACGCGGATCCGGTAGCGCCCGGTCGCGAGCACCGATGTCTCCCCATCGATCACCTCGCCGGGAGCGAGCACGTGCGGCAGGGCGTAGATGGGAAGGTAGGCGCAGGAGTACTCCTCCACCCACTCGCCCGCCTCGCGGCGGTCGAGGATGCCGGCCACGGTCGCGCCGCCGCAGCTGCCAACCACGATCGGCTCGGACCCGGTGTTGCGCACCGTGAAGCGCACGACTTGCGACCCGTTGCCGGGGAGCCGGTAGCCGGAGGCGTCGGTCCGCACGCGGATGGCGCCGGCGGGGCCGGCAGGGCCGCCGGCGTCGGAGCAGGCGGCGGCGAGGAGGAGGGCCGCGGCGGCGAAGATGGCTTTCATCGGCGTACGCGTTGAGGTGAGGTCTCTGCCTTTCCCGGTCAATCCGCCAGCCAGCGCACCTCGAAGCCGGGGGAGAGGGCGAAGTCGGAGAACTCCTTCCCCACCTCGGGCGACAGGGGGACGCGCAGCCGGTACTGGCCCGCCCCGTTCACCGAGATGAACCCCTCGGCCACCTCGCCGGGGGCGAGCACCACCGGGGCGTAGATGGCGAGGGCCGGGCAGGCGCTGGAGCCCACCAGCACCCACGCGCCCGCCTCGCGGCGGTCGACCATGGCGGCCACGTTCACGCCGCAGTTGGGAACGGCGATCGGCTCGGATCCGGTGTTGCGCACCGTGAAGCCCACGCGGACCTCGGACGGGGCGGGCCCGCCGCCGGGGAGCGTGTAGACGGAGGCGTCGGTCCGCACGCGGGCGTCGTCCGCGGGGCCGCTGGCGTCGGAGCAGGCGGCGGCGAGGAGGAGGGCCGCGGCGGCGAAGATGGCTTTCATGGTCGTGGACGCGTGGTGTGGGTTGGCGTTGACCTTCGCACAGGGAACGCCTCGACGTGCCCGGTTGTGACGCCCTGGCTCAGCTCGTCTCGCGCAGAGGCGCGGAGACGCGGAGGAGTCGCGGCGGCTCTTCTGCGTTTTGCGCGCCTCTGCGCGCGATGGCGGGATGTCGGTTCAGACGGTCGAGAACCTCGTCCCCGTCATCCCGAGAGACTGTCGAGTAACCGCTCCAACGGTGTCGTCCTGAGAGGGTGTTGCTGAACGCGCACATTCCGCGGCACCACAGGTGTCATCCTGAGGCCCGGCCACACGGGTCCTGGCGTCAGCGCTGCAGACGGCAGGGCCGTGAGGATCTGGCCGAGGAATGCGCAGGAGCGCCGCGGAAGCCCGCACGATCACCGCGTCCACGCCGGCCCTCGTCGATGCCTGGCTTTTCCTGCGTGGCATCGACGAGGAA
>JBJMPM010000291.1:0-22488 GCA_045803205.1 Longimicrobiaceae bacterium | reverse complement strand
ACACAATGTTACAGATCCTGAGCGTCAGCCTCTTCGAGAAAATCGAGCTTTCACAAGCCTTCTCGTGTGCAAAGCTCGCAATGCCGGAGGAGTCAACATGCAACCAGTTGCGGCTATTCGACTTATGACCGGACACTAGTGTCTCAGGGTGAAATCCTTGGTGGCGGGACGTCTCGAAACACATTGCAATCCCTGATCGATCGATGAGCGAATCTCCTCGCCCGGGCTCGCGCACGAGCGCCCTGGCCTCGATCCGCGTGGGTGTGGCCGCGCTGCGCGTGAACCCGACGCGCACGCTGCTGGCGACGCTCGGGGTGATCATCGGCGTGGCCTCGCTCGTCGCGGTGCTCTCGCTCGGCGACGGGATGGAGGCGTACGCCCGCCGGCAGGTCGAGCGCACCACCAGCGTGCAGAACGTCATGGTCCTCCCCGTCACGGCCGACACGGTCGACGGGATCCTGGTGGCGCGCGACCAGTGGACGCTCTTCGGGAAGGACGACGCGGCCGATGCGGAGCGCCGGGTGCGGGACCTGAAGGCGGTGGGGCTGATGTACGAAGGCACCACGCTGGTCACCCCTCCGGCCGGCGGGCGCGCGCGGGCCGCGCGGGTGATCGCCGCCACCGCGTCGGTCGCGTCGATGGCGGACGTGCAGGTTCGCTGGGGCCGTTTCTTCACCGCGGCCGAGGTGCGCGACGACGCGCCGGTCGCCGTGGTCTCGAGCACGGCCGCGCAGGCGCTCTCGCCCGCCGATCCGCGCAAGGTGCTGGGGCAGACGCTGCGCCTGCGCGGCACCGCGGTGCGCGTGGTCGGCGTCGTCGCGCCCGACGAGCGGGACAGCCCCGCGCTCTCGGTGGTCGTGCCGGTCGGCCTGGGCGAGGCGGTGATGGCGCCGGGAGAGGCCCGGCGCCCGCGCACGCTGGTGCTGAAGGCGAACCGGGTGGAGGAGGTCGATCAGGTGCGCGCCGCGGCGGCCACGTGGCTCTCCAGCCGCTACGGACGCTGGGAGAAGCGCTTCGAGATCGCCACCGACCGCGCACGGAGCGAGCAGATGAAGCAGGGATTCCTGCTCTTCAAGCTCTTCATGGGCGCCATCACCGCCATCTCGCTGCTGGTGGGCGGGATCGGGATCATGAACGTGCTGCTCGCCTCGGTCACCGAGCGCACGCGCGAGATCGGCATCCGCAAGGCGGTGGGCGCGCGCCGGCGCGACATCGTGCTCCAGTTCCTCTCCGAGAGCGTCGCCATCACCGGCTCGGGGAGCCTGCTCGGCCTGCTGCTGGGCGTCGCGGCGTCGTTCGGCATCACCGCCGCGATGCGGGCCTCGCTCTCGGCGCCGATCCACGCGGGTCTTTCGGTCTCGACGCTGGTCGTCGCCGCCGCCTCGGCCGTGGTCGTGGGCCTCTCGTTCGGCACCTATCCCGCGCTCCGTGCCTCGCGCCTCTCCCCCATCGACGCCATCCGCCACGAATAGTGCGCGCGCGGCTGGAGCCCTCACCCGAAAAAACAGATGAGACAAACCCCCGTCTCATCTGTTTTTTCGACCTCTCCCGAACAGCACGGGAGAGGTGAACGGCAACAGCAACTTCCCCGCGCAGCCGCGAGCGGAGCGAGCCTTCAGTCACCCTCTCCCGGCAGTTCGGGAGAGGGTCGGTTCGGGCGGACCGTGCAACGCCGTCGTCTGCGCCGTAACCAGGTCCGCCCGAACCGGGGTGAGGGGTCCTTCCGGCATGCGCGTTGCGAGGCTCCGGTGCGGACCCGAGCCGGAGGGGACGGATGAGAGCTCTCACGACGGTGGCGCTGCTGGCCGCCGTGGCCTGCGCCGGTTGCAAGGTGGAGGTGAAGGACAGCGGCGAGCTGCCCAAGGTCGACGTCGAGCCGGGGAAGATGCCCGACGTGGAGGTGAAGACCGACTCGCTGCAGATGCCGAACGTGAAGGTCCCCGAGGTCAAGGCGCCCGACATCAAGGCCCCCGACGTGGACCTCCCCGAGGTGAAGGCGCCCGACGTCAAGCTGCCGGACCTGGACGGCGACGACCGCCCCGCGCGCACCGACACCACGCGCAGGCCCTGAGAAGTTTGAGAATCGTCAAAGGGGCCGAAACACTCGAGTGTCATCCCGAGGCTCGGCCCGACGAACCTGACGCCGCACCGATGCCCGCAGAGCCGAGGGATCCAACTTGGGACGCCATGGGGCCTGGGCGCGGCAGCGTCACGAATGACGGGCCACGCAGCGGTCGAAACACGACGTTCCGCGGCTGCAGCGCGGCTTCCGCAGCGGGCCTCGTGGCGGCCGTGGTCAGATCCTTCGGCCCTGCGAAGCTCGCCGTGGACACAGGGTAAGGTGAGGCCGGGCCTCAGGATGACACCATTGGGGAGGCGGCTTCCCAATCGTCTCTGAGGCCGCCATCGATCGAAGAAAAGGAGCACGGATGAGGAAGTGGATGTGGACCGCCGCCGCGATGCTGGCAGCGGCGGTGGCGGCGGGGTGCGATCGCGCCGGCGGCGGCGGGGGGAACGGATCGGGCGGCGCGCGCGAGCCCTCCGCCGAGGCGCGCGAGGACTCGACGCGGAAGGAGCAGCAGGCGCTGCGCGACTCCGGCGTCTCCGTCGACACGCAGAAGATCGACACCGGCACCGCCGTCACGACCCCCGTCGCCGACAACTGAGCTCCGTATCCAGATTTCCGTATCCAGATCCGGCCCCGCCGCGCCTTCCGCGAGCGGGGCCGGGCCGCGTGGTGCCGCGCCGGTTCTGGCGCGCCGGAACGCCGGGGCGTACGATTGAGCCAACCCCTACACCCCGTCGGAGCCGGACGACCCCACGGCGGGGCCCTCGCTCCCCCGTGCCGGGAAGGTCCGCCGGCCCCTCCGACCCGACCATCCGAGGCCTGACGCGTGGACGCGACCGGACCGGCTCCCTGGCAGATCTGGATCGACACCGGCGGCACCTTCACCGACTGCCTGGCCCGCGACCCCGGGGGCGGGCTCCACCGCGCCAAGGTCCTCAGCAGCAGCGCGCTCCGCGCCACCGTGAGCCGCGCGCTGGCCCCCGACGCGCTGCGCATCGACGAGGACTGGGGCGCGCCGCAGGGGCTGGTCGACGGCTTCCGGGTGCGGCTGCTCGGCCTCCGCCATCCCCCCGCCCGCGTCACCACCTACGACCTGAAGAGCGGCACCGTCTACCTGGACCGGCCGCTGCACGAACTCCGCCCCGCCGGCACCACGCTCGAGTTCGTTTCCCCCGAAGAGGCGCCGGTGCTCGCCGCGCGGCTGGTGACCGGGACGCCGCTGGGCGGGCGCCTCCCTCCGCTCGCCATGCGGCTGGCGACCACCCGCGGCACCAACGCGCTGCTGGAGCGCCGCGGCGCGCGGGTGGCGCTCTTCATCACCCGCGGCTTCGGCGACCTGCTGCGCATCGGCACGCAGCAGCGCCCCGACCTCTTCGCGCTGCGCGTCGCCACGCGCGAGCCGCTGTACGAGGAGGTGGTGGAGGTCGGCGAGCGCCTCGCCGCCGACGGCTCGGTGCTCGCCCCGCTGGACGCCGCCGCGCTCGCGGATGCGGCCGCGGCGATGGTGGCGCGCGGCGTGGAGGCGGCGGCGGTGGCGCTGATGCACGCCTACCGCAACCCCGCGCACGAGCAGGCGCTGGCCGAGGTGCTGCACGCCGCCGGCTTCAGGTGCGTCTCCCTCTCCTCCGCCCTGGCGCCGCTGATCAAGCTCCTCCCGCGCGCGGAGACGGCGGTGGTCGACGCCTACCTGGGGCCGGTGATCGGGTCGTACCTGGAGCGCGTCGCCTCCTCCCTCCCCGGCGGCGGGCTGCACGTGTCGACCAGCGCGGGCGGGCTGGTGCGGCCGGACGACTACCGGGCGAAGGACTCGCTCCTCTCCGGGCCCGCGGGCGGCGTCGCGGGCGCGGCGTACGCGGGGCGGCGCTCGGGGTGCGAGCGGGTGATCGCCTTCGACATGGGGGGCACCAGCACCGACGTGGCCCGCTACGACGGCGCGTTCGAGTACGTCTGGGAGCACGAGGTGGGCGGCGGCCGCATCTTCTCCCCCGCGCTGGCGATCGAGACGGTGGCGGCGGGGGGCGGCTCCATCTGCACTCTCGACGCGGAGGGGCTGCGCGTCGGCCCGGAGAGCGCGGGGGCGGCGCCGGGTCCGGCGTGCTACGGCGCCGGCGGGCCGCTCACCATCACCGACTGCAACCTGCTGCTGGGGCGCATCTCCCCCCACCGCTTCGCCATCCCCGTGCACGCCGGACCGGCGGAGCACGCCGCGGACGCCCTGCTCCGCCAGGTGCACGCGCGCACGGGCGAGTCGACCACGCGCGAGGCGCTGCTGGCGGGGCTGATCGAGATCGCCGACGAGCGGATGGCCGACACCATCCGCACCATCTCGCTCCGCCGCGGCTACGACCCGGCGGAGTACGCGCTGGTGGCCTTCGGCGGGGCGGGGGGGCAGCACGCCTGCGCGGTCGCCGCGCGGCTGGGAGTGCGCACCGTGATCGTCCCCCCCGACGCCGGGCTGCTGAGCGCGCTGGGGATCGGCTTCGCGCCGCTGGAGCGCATCGCCGAGCGCCAGGTGCTGCGCCCGCTGCCCCAAGCGGGCGACGTCGCCGCGCTCTTCGCCGGGGTGGCGGACGAGGCGGTGCGGCAGGTCGCGCGCGAGGGCGTCGATCCGTCCGACGTCTCCGTGCGGCGCCGCATCGCCAACCTGCGCTACGCGGGGCAGGAGTCGTCGCTGGCGGTGGAGTGGGCGCCCGGGACCTCGCTGGAGGCGGCCTTCCTGGAGCGCTACGCCGCCGTCTACGGCCATCGCCCCGGGTCGCGCGCGGTGGAGCTGGAGTCCATCCGCGCCATCGCCAGCACCGCGGCGGAGGAGCCGGAGGCGGAGGAGACGCCGGAGCGCTTCCCCGCGCCCACCGCCGGCACGCGCCGGGTATGGCTCTCGGGGGGATGGCGGAAGGTGCCCTGCTACGAGCGGGCGAACCTGTCGCCGGGCGCGGCGTTCGCCGGGCCGGCGGTGGTGACGGAGAGCCACGCCGCCACGCTGGTGGCCGAGGGATGGACCGCCGAGACGGACGGCGCCGGCGCGCTGGTGCTCACCGCCGCGGAATCGGGCGGCACGGCGGGCGGCGACGACGAGACGCCGGAGGCGGTGCGGCTGGAGCTCTTCGTCAACCGCTACCGCGCGCTGGTGGGGGAGATGGGCGAGATGCTGCGCCGCACCGCGCTCTCCACCAACGTGAAGGAGCGGCTGGACTTCTCCTGCGCCCTGCTGGACGCCGAGGGCGAGCTGGTGGTGAACGCGCCGCACATCCCCGTGCACCTGGGCGCGCTGGGGCTCTGCGTGCGCGCCGTCGCCGCCGCGCTCCCGCTGGGGCCGGGCGACGTGGCGGTCACCAACCACCCGGCGTTCGGCGGGTCCCATCTCCCCGACGTGACGGTGATCACCCCCGTGCACGACGGCGCCGGCGCGCTGCTGGGCTACGTGGCCAGCCGCGCGCACCACGCCGAGATCGGCGGCACGCGCCCCGGCTCGATGCCGCCGGACGCCAGGACGCTGGCGGAGGAGGGGGTCGTCATCCCCCCCACGCTCCTCGTCCACGGCGGCGAGGCGCGCTGGGAGGAGATGCGCCGCGTCCTCACCGCCGCGCCGTACCCCACGCGTTCGGTCGACGAGAACCTGGCGGACCTGGCCGCCGCCGTGGCCGCGAACCACCGCGGGGCCGAGCTGCTGGCGGAGCTCGCGGCCGAGCACGGCGCCGCGGCGGTCGCCGGGTACATGGAGGCGCTCAAGCGCCGCGCCGAGGCGGGCGTCCGCGACGCGCTGGAGGCGCTGGACGACGGCGTCTACGAGGCGGAGGAGCGGCTGGACGACGGCGCCGTGCTCCGCGCCCGCGTCGAGATCGCCGGCCGCGGCGCGGTGATCGACTTCGCGGGGACGGCGGGGGTGCACCCGGGGAACCTGAACGCCACGCCGGCCATCGTGCGCAGCGTGGTGCTCTACGTGCTGCGCCTGCTGGTGCGCGAGCCGCTCCCGCTGAACGAGGGGCTGCTGCGTGCCGTCGAGGTGCGCGTGCCGCGGGGGATGCTGGACCCGGAGTGGCCCGACGACCCGGCGCGCGCGCCGGCGGTGGTCGGCGGCAACACCGAGGTCAGCCAGCGGCTCACCGACACGCTGCTCAAGGCGCTCAGGCTGGCCGCCTGCAGCCAGGGGACGATGAACAACGTGCTCTGGGGGACGGACCGCTTCGGCTACTACGAGACGGTGTGCGGCGGCGCGGGGGCGGGCCCCGGATGGGACGGCGCGGGGCCGGTGCACACGCACATGACCAACACGCGCATCACCGACCCCGAGGTGGTGGAGCACCGCTACCCGGTGCGCATCGAGCGCTTCGCGGTGCGCGCGGGCTCCGGCGGCGCGGGCCGCCATCGCGGAGGCGACGGCGCGGTGCGGGAGACGGTGTTCCTGGAGCCCGCGTCGCTCTCCATCCTCGCGCAGCACCGCGCCGAGGGCCCCTACGGCGTGGACGGCGGCCACCCCGGCGCCCCCGGCCGCCAGCACCTGGTGCGCGCGACCGGCGAGGTGGTCCCCCTCGGCTCCGTCGACGGCTGCGAGGTGGCCCCCGGCGACCGCCTGGTGCTCGAGACCCCCGGCGGCGGCGGCTGGGGCGCGCCGGATCAGGAATGACGGTGTAGTCTCCAACCGTTCGCGCCGCCCCCTGGGACGTCATCCTGAGCGCCGCCGCTGCGCGTTATTTCGCGTGCATCGATGCTTGGCGGCGGCCGAAGGATCTATAGCCGGAGACGAACGTGCGTGTCGGTCTGCAGCACTCGTTACTGGCATCGACACTGGACTGGTGGCGTGCGATTCGCGGGCTATGTCGTTGCGTCGGCGATAGATCCTTCGGTCGCCGCCATGGCTCCAGTGTTGACGATGTACGGGCGCAGCGGCTCCCTCAGGATGACATTGGTGGGGACGTCGGGCTGAAAGGGAAGGGATGCAATGCCTATCGTTGATGTCGACACGGCTCAGGCGGAGCTGGACCGGCTGATCGACCTCGCCTGCTCGGGTGAAGACATCACCATCACCGTCGATGGGATCCCGGTAGCCAGGCTGGTTCCGATTCGCCAGCCGCAACGGGAACCCGGTGTGCTGAAAGGCCTCGTCATCCCCGACGAGTTCTTCGACCCACTCCCCGACGACGAACTGGATGCCTGGGAGCAGTAACCCCAATCGAATCCCGCTATTGCGTGAGTCTGGCTCACTTCTAGCTTTCATTCTGGTGATTCCCACAACCCGTGCAGAGGAACGGTTTCGATGAGTGACCAGACCGCCCGGACCGCGCCGAGCGAGCAGGAGTCCCGCGACGTCGCCGAGGCCGCTCGCGAAACGGAGTGGACCGCGCCGAGCTTCGTGCGCGAGCTCTTCCTCGGTAACCTGCGGATGGACCTGATCCATCCCTTCCCCAGGATGTCGCCGGAGGACCAGAAGAAGGCCGACGCCTACATCGCCAGGCTCAAGGCGTTCATGAAGGAGGTGGACTCCGACGCCATCGACCGCACCGGCGAGATCCCCGACGAGGTGGTGCAGGGGCTGCGCGACCTGGGCGCCTTCGGGCTCAAGATCCCCGAGGAGTACGGCGGCATCGGCCTCAGCCAGGTGGGGTACGGCCGCACCATCGGCATGGTCACCAGCAAGGACGGCAACCTCACCGCCCTCCTCTCGGCGCACCAGTCCATCGGCGTGCCGCAGCCGCTGAAGATGTTCGGCACCCCCGAGCAGAAGAAGAAGTACCTGCCGCGCCTCGCCAGGGGCGCCATCTCCGCCTTCGCGCTCACCGAGCCGGGGGTGGGCTCTGACCCGGCGGCGCTCTCCACCTCGGCGGTGCCCACGGAAGACGGCTCGGCCTTCATCCTGAACGGCGAGAAGCTCTGGTGCACCAACGGCACCATGGCCGAGCTGCTGGTGGTGATGGCGCGCACGCCGGACAAGATCAAGAACGGGAAGGCCATCCCCCAGATCACCGCCTTCATCGTGGAGACGGACATGCCGGGGGTGGAGATCACCAACCGCTGCCGCTTCATGGGGCTCAAGGCGCTCCAGAACGCCGTCATCACCTTCAAGGACGTGCGCGTCCCGCGCGAGAACGTGCTCTGGGGCGAGGGGAAGGGGCTCAAGCTGGCGCTCATCACCCTGAACACCGGGCGCCTGACGCTGCCCATGAGCGCTGCCTACGGCGCCAAGGTGGCGGTGGAGATCTCGCGCAAGTGGGCGGCCGAGCGGGTGCAGTGGGGCGCCGCCATCGGCAAGCACGACGCGGTGGCGCAGATGCTGGGCGCCATGGCGGCCGACGCCTTCGCCATCGAGAGCATGGCCGAGCTCTCCAGCGCCCTGGCCGACCAGGCGCGCAACGACATCCGCCTGGAGGCGGCCATCGCCAAGCTGTGGACCACCGAGGTCGGCTGGCGGATCATGGACGACCTGCTGCAGATCCGCGGCGGGCGCGGCTACGAGACGGCCGACTCGCTGGCCGCGCGCGGCGAGGTGCCGCTGGCGGTGGAGCGCGCGTTCCGCGACTTCCGCATCAACCGCATCTTCGAGGGCTCGTCCGAGATCATGCGCCTGTTCATCGCCCGCGAAGCGGTGGACACGCACCTCAAGGTGGCGGGTGACCTGATCAAGCCCGACATCGGCACGGGGGCGAAGCTCGGCGCGATGGCGAAGGCGGGCGCCTGGTACGCCGGGTGGCTGCCGAAGCGCTTCGTGGGCGGCGGGCAGCTCCCGGGGGCGTACGGCGAGTTCGGCAAGCTGGCGGGGCACGTGCGCTTCATCGAGCGCAACTCGCGCAAGCTGGCGCGCAACATGTTCTACGCCATGGGCAAGTACCAGGCGCGGCTGGAGAAGAAGGGCGCGCTGCTGGGCCGCTTCGTGGACATCGGCGCCGAGCTGTACGCCATGAGCTGCGCGGTGGTGCGCGCGCAGGACATGAAGGACGGCGCCAACGGCCGCGAGGCGGTGATGCTGGCCGACGTCTTCTGCCGGCGGGCGCGGCTGAAGGTGAAGCAGCTCTTCCACGACGTGTGGGAGAACGCCGACGACGCGACCTACAGGCTCGCGCAGGGCGTGCTGAAGGGCGACTACGCCTTCATCGAGGAGGGCGCGGTGACGGCCATCCCCGAGCACACGCTGGCCTCCGGCGCGCAGCCGCCGGTGGAGCGCAAGGTCACCTCCGAGCGCCAGGCCACCCGCCTGGGCGCCAGCGGCTGAAGACAGCAGGTCTCACACCGAGACACGGAGGCACGGAGAGGCCCGGCGGCTCTCCGTGCCTTCTGTGTCTCCGTGCGAGTATTCTCCAGCAGCGGCGATTCCGATTGGATCGGGCGGCAGAAAGGAGACGCCAGCGATGAGCGAGACGATTCCGGTGACCCTTCCCGATTCCGTGGCGGCGGACGTGGCGGCATTCTCCAGCGTCGGCGGAGTCTCGGCCGAGGAGCTGATCCGTCGCGCGGTGGAAACCGATCACGCACCATAGGAACGGCCCCGCGGCGAGAGGATCGCCGCGGGGCCGCCTGCTTCAGGGACCCGGGCAAGCCCCCGCGAAGGTCAGCACAGCTCCCCCGGGCTGCAGATGCCGTCGTCCACGATCACCTTCCGGGTGGCCGTGGCGGTGGTGACCACCGAGGTGACGTTCACCCGGATCCAGAAGGGGAGCCCGCCGGAGATGCTCACGTAGCGCGAGTACGTGGGCGAGTTCGTGCCGACGTTGCTGAAGGAGGTCCCGTTGCTGCTGTACTGCCACTGGTACGAGTACACCCCGTTGCCGCCGGAGGGCGTGGCGGTCCAGGTGTAGGTGCCGTTGGTGTCGATCCAGTTGGTGCCGCTTATCCCGGTGTAGAACGACCCCATCAGCGTCTTGTACACGTCCAGCTTGCCACGGCCGAACTGGTTCGCGCTCCCCCACGGGGTGGCGGCGGTGTACAGCCGGTTCTTCACGTCGGTGACGGTGAGCGTGTTCTCCTGCGCCAGCAGCAACGCGGCGGCAGCGGCCACCTGCGGCGCCGCGGCCGAGGTTCCGGAGAAGGTGGAGGTGTAGTCGATGTTCCCGCCCGGCCCGTCGTTGCAGCCGTTCGTCGACAGCCGGTCCGTGGTCACCACCTCGCCTGTGCAGTGGCCGGTATAGTGCCCGCTGGGGGCGACCAGATCGATCTCCGGCCCCTCGGGCGCGTAGTCGGTGAGCGCGCCGTTGCGGTTGATGGCGCTCACCGTGATCACGTCGGACAGGTTGCCGGGGTAGCTCACCGAGCCGATGTTCCCGATGGAGCGCTGCGAGGTGTTCCCCGCCGCGAACACCACCACCGCGCCCTTCCCGCCGCGGCCCTGTGTCACCGCGCTGTGGATGGCGTCCGTGACCGCGTTGCTGGGCGGTCCACCGCCCCAGCTGTTGCTCAGCACCTGCGAGCCCACGCTCCACGCGAAGTTGATCGCGTCGCCGATCTGGACGTCGGTGGCCGCCTCGGTGCCACGGAAGATCCGGATCGAGCGGATGTAGACGCCCGGCGCGATCCCCGCCACCCCCGCCCCGTTGTTGTGCTGCCCCACGATCACCCCCGCCACCTTCGTACCGTGCATGTCGGTGGAGTACTGGGGGCTGGTGGCGTAGCCGGTGTACCCCCACGCATCGTAGCCGCCGTAGGTCACATGCCCGTTGAAGTCCGGGTGGCTCATCTCCACGCCGTCGTCGATCACCGCCACCTGGAACCCGCCGCTGCTGGGCGCCCACTGGCCGGTGGTGATCTCCCACGCGTTCTCCACGTTGTCGTCCACGCGGTAGCCGTTCAGGGTGATCGTGTTCTTCAGGTAGAACTGCTGCGAGTAGAAGGGGTCGGTGGGCACGTACATCCGGTGGCGCTCCTGCGCCTTGTCGGGATCGGCCCACTCCACCAGCGGGTTCTCGTCGAGTACGGCCGCGACCGCCAGCGGGTCGGCGCCGCGCGGGTAGCCGAGCAGGTAGACGCCGTTCTGGTTGCGGTTCGGCGTGCGCAGGGTACGCGTGCCGAGTTGCATGCTCAGCGCGGCGATCTGCTCGGGGGTGGTGCCGGACCGGAACTTCACGGCCACGCGGTCCAGTGGCAGCACCGAGGTCCGCTCCCGCGCCGCCACGTATCCGGTGGTGGCGAAGGTGAAGCGGGGGTCCGAGCGCAGCCGGGCCCGGGCGGCCAGCGCCGCCGCGCGCTCCGTGGTCATCGGCAGCCGCAGCAGCAGGAGGTTGTGTCCGTACGACATCCGCTCGGCGCGCGCGCCGTGGATACCGGCGGCCGCCACGGCCTGGACGGCCGCGGACGCGGCGTCGGGAAGGTCCGACGCGACCACCATCGTCGTCGGGTCGACCTCCAGCATCACCTTCTCCGTCTGGTAGTAGTAGAACGGCGCGTCGTCCGACTGCGCGCCCGCGGCGCGCGAGGCCACGGGCGGCGCCGGCGCCGCCGGGCCGGTCGGCTGACGGTCGCTGCAGCCCGCGAGCACGGCCAGCGCCGCGAGCACGGCTCGCTGCGCGCCCCTGCGGGACCGTCGGTGGAGTGGATGCATGAGTCGGTCTCCTGGGTGGAGTGGAAACAACGTGCGCGCGCCCCGGGAGGTGGGTCTTTGTGGCGTGGCCCGTCTGTACGGTTGACGCCAGAAAAAATGCATGGGGCGCGTAGCAGATGCAATCCACGAAGACATACTGGTACGTCCTGGAGGCGTGGACTCTGTCTACGTTCCGCACGGTCCTTCCGGCGGCGGCGGCGGAGCCTTGCATGCCGGACGGGGCCGCAGGGCCGGCACCGTTTGCCTTCCCGGGCGAAGGGGTGGGTCCGCACGAGGATTCCGCCGACCCGGCACGGAACGTGAAGCTCCGGCCTCCGCAAGCGAAGCCGGCACAGGCACATACGCAAGGAGGCTCCATGGGCGGGAAGCGGCCGGACCAGTACAGCATCGACCCGCGCGAGGCGGGCGCGTCGGACTACAAGAACCTCCCGCAGACCGGGCAGGGGCGCGAGAGCGTCGACGACACCGCCATCGAGGACAAGCGGCACCTGGCGGAGGGGATGGGGCAGGGCGGCGGGCCCGGGCAGCACTTCTTCGACCCGAAGCACCCGCAGCCCTCGCACGACTCGGCCGAGCACGCGCTCGAGGGGCACAGCCACGGCGAGCCCGGCGGCACGAGCGACTCCATGCGCGCGGAGACCCCCCGCGAGCGGCAGGACGAGGGGATGGAGGATCCCCGCGAGCGCGGGGTGGGTGCGTGAGCGGCGCGCCGGGCGGCGGCCCGGGGCCCCGCGAGGAGGTCGGCGGCGCGGCGAGCTCGCGCCGCGACCCGCCGCACGTGGACGTGAACGCCGAGGGCGCCGACGCCCAGGCCTCGTCGCAGAGCCCGGGCGACGTGCCGACCATGCCCGCCAACGCGCACGGCAGCGACCACGCCAAGGGCGGCGAGCAGCCTCGCACCACCGACCCGGCGAGCATGTACGACCGACGCCCGGAGGAGGACAAGGGCCACACTCCCGGCTGACGCCTCCGGCCGCGGTGGGCCCTCTCCCTGGCGCTTCGCGCCGGTCCCTCCCCCAAAACAGCCTGGGGGAGGGACGAGGGCTCGCTTCGCTCGCGGCTCGACCGGTGCGAAACCGGCGGAGGTGCGCTGCCGCAGCCGCGCCGCAACTCGTCGCGTGCCCCGCCACATCGGTCACACCGCAGCCGGTAGTCCGCGAAGGCGGACTACGTGTGTTTGTTGCCGCGGAGCCGCGGATTCATCCGCCCCGCCTCAGCGGCCTCTCCCTCATGCATGCATGAGCGAGCTCCTCCGCGCCCGGAGGGGCTCGCTTGTCCGCGTTCGACCTGTTGTGGCGCTCGTCGCTGTGCGGTGCTGCCGCGAGCGAAGCGAGCCCCCGTCCCTCTCCCGGCAGTTCGGGAGAGGGACCGGCGCGCAGCGCCAGGGTGAGGGCTCGTCGTGACCTCTTTCACGCGGCCCCGTGACCTCGCGGGGCCGCGTTCGTTACACCCCGCCGCATCGCTATCCCCGGCGAACGCGTTCTGGGGGCTGGATTTCCCCGCTCGAAACCGGGGCTGAGGTGTATAAAACCGGACGCGGAGGGGTGTGCGCGGGTACACCGTTTGCGGAGTGAACGAGAGACTTGACCCACAAGATCTAGTGCTCCTAGATTGCTGCTCCCGCTACAGGTGGTGTACACCCGCAGGTTTTCCACAGCGTAAAGCTACGCCGTTCAAGGCGTTTCTGTGCTTTTCCACAGCGCCCCGGCGCTGATCGCAGCCCCCCGCGGACCAGAACCGCACGCAGAGAGGACCGCTCGATGAACCCTTCCACGCCCCTCCAGCCCGTGGCCGACACCCCCGTCGCGCCCGCCGACCTTCCGCGCGCGGAGCTGTCGGAGAACGCCCGCATCGTGCTCGCCAAGCGCTACCTGAAGAAGGACGAGGCGGGGAAGCCGCTGGAGGCGCCGGAGGAGATGTTCTGGCGCGTGGCCTATACGATCGCCGCGGCCGACCGCGCCTACGGGGCCGGCGAGGCGCAGGTGGAGGCGCTCGCGCGTGACTTCTACGCGGTGATGACGCAGCGGCTCTTCGAGCCCAACTCGCCCACGCTGATGAACGCCGGGCGGCCGCTGGGGCAGCTCTCCGCCTGCTTCGTGCTCCCGGTGGGCGACGAGCTCTCCAACGGCTCCAGCGGGATCTACGACACGCTGCGCTCCATGGCGCTCGTCCACCAGTCGGGGGGCGGCACCGGCTTCTCCTTCTCGCGCATCCGGCCGCAGGGCGACCACGTGCGCAGCACCACCGGCGTGGCCAGCGGGCCGGTGAGCTTCATGTCGCTCTACGACGCCAGCACCGAGGTGGTGAAGCAGGGCGGCACGCGCCGCGGCGCCAACATGGGGATCCTGCGCGTGGACCATCCCGACGTGCTGGGCTTCATCGACTGCAAGCAGGACATCACCAAGATCACCAACTTCAACATCTCCGTCGCCATCACCGACGCGTTCATGCGCGCGCTGGAGCGGGGCGAGCCGTACGACCTGGTGAACCCGCGCAACGGCCAGATCGCGGGGACGCTCGACGCGCGCATGGTCTTCGACAAGATCGTGGAGAACGCGTGGCGCACCGGCGAGCCGGGGGTGTTCTTCATCGACCGGGCGAACTTCTACAACCCGGTGCCGCACCTGGGGAGCTACGAGGCTACGAATCCTTGCGGCGAGCAGCCACTGCTCCCGTACGACGTGTGCAACCTGGGGTCGGTGAACGTGGGCGCCTTCGTGCGCGACGACCTGCCGGCGGACGCGCCCTGGCACGAGAAGGTGGACTGGAAGGAGTACCGCCGGGTGGTGCGCATCTCCACGCACTTCCTGGACAACGTGATCGACGCCAACCAGTACCCGCTCCCCGAGATCCACGACCTGGCGCACCGCATCCGCCGCATCGGGCTGGGGGTGATGGGCTTCGCCGACCTGCTGGTGCGCCTGGGCGTGCCCTACAACGGCGAGGAGGGGGTGGAGATCGGCCGGCGGATCATGCAGTTCCTGGACGAGGAGGGGAAGAAGGAGAGCGAGGCGCTGGCCGAGGTGCGCGGGCCCTTCCCCGAGTGGGAGCGCTCCATCTGGGGGCCGGACGAGAGCTGCGCGCGCGCGCCCAACGGCGAGCGCATCCGCCCGCTGCGCCGGCTGCGCAACTGCAACGTGACCACGGTGGCGCCCACCGGCACCATCTCCATCTTCGCCGGCTGCTCCAGCGGGATCGAGCCGCTCTTCGCCGTCGCCTTCATGCGCAACCAGGCGGGGGCGATGATGCCCGACGTGAACGACGACTTCGTCGCCGCGGCGCAGGCGGGCGGGTGGTACTCCGAGGAGCTGATGGAGCGCATCGCCCGCGAGGGGCACATCCACTTCCCCGAGGTGCCGGCCGCGGTGCAGAAGGCGTTCGTCACCGCGCACGACACCACGCCGGAGTGGCACGTGCGGATGCAGGCGGCCTTCCAGGAGCACTGCGACAGCGCCATCAGCAAGACCACCAACTTCCCGTACGACGCCACCGTCGAGGACGTGCGCGAGATCTACGAGCTCGCGTTCCGGCTGGGCGCCAAGGGGATCACCGTGTACCGCGACGGCAGCCGCGACGGGCAGGTGCTCTCCACGGGGGCCACCAGGACGCCGGCGCAGCAGCAGGCGGAGCTGGCCGAGGTGGTGGAGCTGCGGGCGAAGGCGGCCGAGGCCTTCGAGCGCACCGCCAAGCTGGAGCGCGAGGTGGCGCGGCTGCGCGAGGAGCTGAAGCAGGCCGAGCACCGCGAGACGCAGATCCGCCGCCAGAAGCGCAGCCGCCCCAGCGTGCTGAAGGGCACCACGCGCAAGATGGGCTCGCCGCTGGGCGACGTGTACGTGACCATCAACGAGGACGAGAAGAACCAGCCCTTCGAGGTGTTCGCCACGCTGGGGAAGGCGGGCTCCATCGCCATGGCCGACGTGGAGGCGATCGGGCGGCTGATCTCGCTGGCGCTGCGCTTCGGCATCCCGGTGCAGGACGTGTACATGCAGCTCCGGGGGATCAGCTCCGACAAGGCGATCGGCTTCGGCCCCAACAAGGTGCACTCGGTGCCGGACGCCATCGCGCAGGCGCTGGGGCTGCGCGAGCGCGAGAAGGCGGGGATCCAGGAGGAGCTGATCCCCGAGGCGGTGCTGGACACGGGGAACGCGGCCGACGTGGCGATGGGGGTGGCGCCCGCGGCGGAGCCGGGCGGCCCGCCGCAGCTCACCCTGGCCTACGACAGCGGCGAGACCTTCATCGGCACCTGCCCCGAGTGCAAGAGCCAGCTCGAGTTCGCCGAGGGCTGCATGAAGTGCCACGTCTGCGGCTTCAGCGAGTGCGGGTGAGGAGTTTTTCGGTAGTCTAGGACGTCGTCGTGTACGAAGTCCGGGAGTAGCTGGAGGCGACCTCCATCACGGGGGTTCCCTGATGGGACACGAAGAAGGCGAATGGGTGGATCGGGTAACTCCCGGTCCACCCTTCCGCTTTTCCCCCATAAGAACCGGGTCTCCGGCGGCGTCAGGGGGGACCACCTAGCCCCTCACGCGCCGAAAGCGACGAACAAGCGATACACGATACACGATACATGATACAGTGATACCGAAACCATCGTAAGTCGTTATGGGAAGTATGGTGCGTGTAGTAAAATTTCTGAGGATGACCTCTAGTTCGTGCAATTGGAGAGACCTGACTTTTGGACCGACGTGACCCTAATCCCAGCATTGCCGCTGAGTATCGTAGAGGTCTTGAACCATTGATATTCCTAGGGTTTCCACGCAGCTTTGTTCATCGCAAAAGCGGCCGCCATTCGTAGCGGTGACTGCCGGTAGCGAAGGCCAGAGGGGGTGGCGCGCCACCCCCTCGCGGCCGACAAAATTACTTCACAAGCGGAGGACAGCATGGCGAAAATAAGCGGCGTCATCTTCGGTGGAGGAAAGACTAAGAAGATGGAGAAGCGCCGAATGGCCACCCGTGAAGAACACTGGCCACAAGAGATACCGTGGTTGAGCCAGGCTGAGGTCGGGTACTTCTCGGCCCCACGCACCTTGCCTTTGATCTTGGGACTCCTTAGTCAGAAAAGGCTTCGAGGGTCACATGACCTGACGACGACATATCTCGAGCTATTCTCCAGGCACCACGGCCAAGGGGTGGTGCAGATGGATTCTTATGACGATCACGCTTACCGAGCTGGATACTCCACAAAGACTGGGGTTGCCACTTGGCAGAAGCGCATGGCTTTGCTTGAGGAGTTGGGATTCATTCGCGCTGTGCCGAGCGGGAATCGTCGATTTGGCATCGTCCTGCTGGTGCACCCAACGATCGCGGTTGGGCGTTTGCGCGAGCGTGATCGCAGCTTGGTTGAAGAGAGCTGGTGGAACTTCTACCGGGAGGAGCAACGCCGTTTTGGAGAGCCAGCGTTTGAGGAGTTGATAAAGGCTAGAACCGTTAAGGTCCCTGACCCGCAGGCTGCGGTGTCTGTGCCGGTCGCTGTTCCGTCGGCGTGAGTCGAGCGTGGCCGGTGCTGGACACGGGGAACGCGGGCCGAAAGTAGCCGGTTACTCACTAGCGTAGAACGGAGGCGGTGGGGTCAATCCCACGCCTCCGTTCCTTGTGTTAGCGCGAGATTAGCTACACCATTATTAGCGAGACTATAGTTCTTCGGAACTATTCTCCGCATCAGACGTGTCGGAAGGCTGTTCCTTATGCACCAGTTTACGTGGTGAGTATGACTGACTTACCTATTGAGGAAACGCCGCGTGCTCGGTACCCCGTGCGTAACTCGTGGACTCGCCGTACCGCGGTAGTCAGGACCCCCAAACAGCAACACAACCGAAAAGGCATTCCGGTGCTACGTGTAACAGAGGTGCGTGATCGGTTGAAGGGAGCCACTGGCGCATGGGACGCTACCGCGATGAGCACCAGTGGGGAGTCCGTTCGCATATGCCTAAAACCGTTCACTATCAACGATTATCTCCCTGATCACCTCTTTGGAAATTGGTGCGGTAACGTGTTAGGCGAGACACTAGGTCTTCCGATCGCGCGGACGTACCTTGCTCATCTGGACCGAGGTCTGCTTCCGTCACTCGGTTCGCGCGGTGCCGGCGCACAGGCAGGAATTGCGTTCGCAACTGAGTTTCAAGAGAATGCTATTCCCGCTACCGATCTCCTTCGACCAGACCTCCACCAAGTCCGCAACCCTCAAGCTGTAGCATGTGGTATCGTTCTGGATAGCCTGCTTCAGCAGAATGACCGCGAGGATGACGTTCTGCTCGTTCCTGCCTCAAGTGCAGCGGACAAGTACGACTTGTGCTTTATCGATAACGGTTGGACAACATGGTATCCTCTGCCGGCGTATCTTGATCCAGTGCGAGTCCGCTGGATAACAAGAGAGCCGATGCCATCTCTGTTAGGCTCTGCAGAGAACTTTGATCTGCCTATTTTTATGGCGCGAACGCTACATGAGGCCGAACTCCGGAAGCGGTTCGCGGGCTGCCCATTCCGATTCCGGCGCCGTTCCGATGCAACGCCGCAGGAGGTAGCTGCCGCCGCGGTCGCTCGCGGAAATCGGATTGCTGACGCTATCGGCAACGGATCTTAAGTATGATTGCTCCCGCGCGTGAGCGCTTTTTTAGCTATGTCCTTGTTCGAGCCGCAGACGAGATGCGGGGCGAGCACCTGAACATAGGTGTTCTTGTCTATGATCCTATTTCGGGTGAGCTATTTCCAAAGTTTGATCCCAATCTGGAGAGGGTAGAGCGAACATTGCCTGGGGTCCGGTTAGCTCATCTCCGTTCGTTAGTAAACAGCACTTCGGCGAGTATGCCACGACACGTCGGAAGCGACGGGGTTGAGCTTTTGTCTAACGCTCATGAGCGTTGGAGCAACGCTTTACGCGCCTCGCCTCTTCGGAGCATTCTTGGGCGCGACCTGTACGAGACCGCAGAAGATCTCTTTGAACGGTATGTTCTCGTCCAAGTCAAAGAATCGGCCACAGATCTGTCTATTGGTTCGCCTTTGGGTGGCTCACGGTTTAGCGATGGAATTGCGGTTCGGTCACTTCGCGTTCGGCTCCAGCATGCACAATTGCGCCGGGGAAGAGACTTTACGGAAAACGCGCAGATTACTGGGTTCACGAAGAATCAAATCGCAGTTCCTGTATGGTTCCCGCTTCAAGTTCGGCACACAATCTTTATGGACGGAGTTGCAGTTCACGGGGATCCAGCCCGTGATTACGATCTCGCAAGGCTTGCCGCTCAGAAGGTCGAGCAGACTCTTCGAGCAATGCCGAGCGCCAAAGTTACCGTGGCAGTTCGTGATCCGGAGGACTCACGCTTGGGAGTGGATGTAACTGAAATCATACTGGGGGAGGGGAATGTCAACGGTGTTGGGCCAGCCGTTCTTCGGTATAGTGACGCGCGGGATTTGGACTCTTGGGTCGCCGAGTTGGTTCGACAGCCAGTATTAATGTGAGTGGGTTCAGTTCAACTGGGTCAATAGCTTGGCTGGTCCGCGCAACTTCTCTCCGACGATCACGCGCCACGCTACGCAGCAGATCAAGTGACAGGACGTTGCTCGATGCCGGGTACTTCCTGCACATCGACGCCGGGCTGTTCAGCGGCGAGTAGAGCTTAGTGCACGGTCGTAGCGGATAACGACGGCCTCGCCGGTGTGCCGGTCGTTCTTGCGCGCGTAGAAGGTGCCGGGGGCGCCGAAGGCCGCAGGGAAGGCAGGGACGGTGTCGCGCTCGGCGGCGCCGGTAGACAGCGCGATCCGCACCACTTCCACTCCGCCATCCGGAACGTTCGTGCTGTCCTGCGTGGGGAGCAGCCAGGCGTATCCGTCCGGATCGATCACCAGGCCTGACAGCTTGCGAATCGCGGTCGGCGCCAAGTAGCCGTGCTCGCCCTTGCTGGCCATCCTGATCATCCGGGCATACTCGTCCCGGTCGATCCGCGGCGGCTTGACCGGCGGCAGGCGCAGGGCGGTGGTGTCCACGCGGCCGCCGGCGAGGGAGGCCCGCACCAGCCACTCGCCCGTTCCGTCGGTCGCCGCCACGCAGCCGCGAGAAAGGTCCCACAGCGGCCGCGCCTGCTCCGGGCCGTTGAACGTGGCCGACCGGCCGCGCGCGGGGAGCGGCGCGAGCTTCAGCGACAGCAGCCGGCGGCTGGAGCGCGGCGTGTGAGCGGTCAGGTCCCACCGGTAGCGGTCGCCCGGGCGCTGCAGCGCCGGCGCGTCGTAGCCGCCACTCGAAACCACGGCGGTGCCTCCGGAGAAGGCGATCCGCTCCGCCCCTCCGCTCAGCGCGGGCGTTCCTACCAGGCCGGAAAGCCGCTGCTCCAGGAATCTCCCGCTCCGGGAAAAGAGCTGGAGGCGTATGCCGTCGAAGACCGCGACGGTGTCGCCGGATACGTCGAGCCACCGCCACCCGGCGCCCTTCATCCCCATGGCGATGGATGGAAACAGCTCGCCCGGGCCGTTGCCCTTGCGCGCGAACGACCGGACGGGCTCGAGCCCCGCCGTGAGCACCACGATGCGCGTCTCCGGCACGTCGTAGACGTAGAGCAGGGAATCGCTGTAGACGACCCCGCCGGCCTCGTACAGCCACCGGTCCGGCGTATGCCCGTACGTGGCGGCCTCACGGTATCGTCCCCCCGCGCTCGCCCAGCGCGACCCGCCGGGACGGCTGGGGCACGAGACCGAGGCCGACGCCGGCGATGCGTCGCGCGGGCTCTCCCGCCCGCAGGCGCCGAGCGCGGCCGCGAGGGCCAGGGCCATCGAGATCCTGGAGCGGTCAATCACGCATACCATTCCCGGCAGGCAGTGTCCCGGCCCATCCCCGGTGTCGGGAGATCACGCGGCGCAACTCCGTACTGCGGCATTCAGGTGATTCATACAGGACCCGGAAATAAAGTGTGTCGTTGGAGTCCGCGAAGGCGGACTGTGTGCAGTTGTAGCGGCGACTTCAGTCGCATCGTCGCGTGATCTGCGGACGCACTCTTTTGCCGGATTCGGTATCAGTGGCGGCACACCGCGAGTGCGGCCACATTGTATTTACACTCCCGGCGCGCCCGCGCGAGGATGGAAGACCGGAAGAAAGGTGAGGGATGCAGCGGATACGGCCAGCCGAAGTCGCCTGGTACGTGACGGGGCGGTTCTACGCGGCGGAGGACGGGACGCTGCTCGACGCCGGGTACTTCCTGCACGTGCAGGGGATCGACGCGGAGCTGTTCAGCGGCGGGCCGGGCGAGGGGACGGCGTACCTCACCTTCCTGGCGGACCCGTTCACCGCGACCCTGGTGCAGAACGGCGACCTGGCGCTCGGGATGGACGCGGTCGGCGAGTTCGCCGTGTACCTGAATTCCGCGGCGGGGGCCACCTTCGACGATCCCGCCTCGTTCGGCGCGGGGGAGGAGGTCGCGCGGTTCCGGCGGGTGAGCGTGGTGGTGGGCGCCACCGTCGGCAGCGGGCGGGGCGACCTGCCGCTCTTCTCGCTGAACGTCTTCTCCGCGCGGCTCGTGTCCAGCCGCGAGTTCGAGCTCGGCGGCCGCTGCCATGACTTCGGCCGGCTGATGCCGAACGGGATCACGCAGTGGGGGACCACCGCCGCCACCGCCATCGGCGACCTCTCCGGCTACACGAGCGTCGTCCCCTTCGTCGGCTCCGCGATCGCCATCGGCTGAGACCTCGCGTCGGAACCGAAGGGTATGCGGTGCCTCCCGCCGCCGGCTTCATCCCCGGAGCAGGCGCGGACTCTCCGCGGAATCACTATATTTCTTCGATCTTGCAGAGAAATCCCACCGTGCGGATCGGATGGAGGTCGGGATGCAGCCCAGGTTCCGGGAAGACAAGGCGACTCAGGCCGCGGCGCTCCTCCTGCGTTGGGCGGGCGGGTCGATGAACTACATGAAGCTGATCAAGCTCCTGTATCTCGCCGACCGCACGGCCCTGGTGCGCTGGGGACGCCCGATCACCTTCGCGCGCGCCGTGTCGATGAAGCACGGTCCCGTGCTGAGCGAGGTGCTCGACCTGATCATCGAGGGCAATCCGCCTGGCACGCACTCGCTCTGGAACCGGGCGATCTCGAGTCCCGCGGATTACGAAGTACGCCTGAACGGCGACTCCCCGGCCGACGACCTGTCCGACGCGGAGGAGGGCGTGCTCGCGGAGGTGTTCCGCGAGTACGGGAGCCTGGGTCCCTGGCCGCTCGTCGACCTGCTGCACAGCACCCTGCCGGAGTGGATTCCGACCAGCGGGGCGATCCCGATCCAGTACCGTGACATCCTGCTGAACGAAGGCTGGACCGAGGCGGAGGTCGCCGAGGTGGTGAGCGAGCTCGAGAACCTCGCCCTGCTGGAGCGCGCCGTTCCGGCATGAAGGTCTACGCCGGCCGTTCCTTCATCTACCCCGACGGCGGAATTCCCCACCTCTGGATCGTGGTGACGCAGCCCTCCGGCACCCCGGCCGAAGTGGCGATCGTCAGCATCACCTCGTACAGGCATGGCAAGGATGACACGGTGAAGCTCGCGCCCGGCGACCATCCGTTCATTCGCAAGCCCAGTGTCGTGTTCTATCCCGATACCCGCGTGATGCCTGTCGAAGCGATCGTCCGCGAGGTCACGAACGCACAGGCTTCCTTCCACGACGACTGCTCCGAAGACCTGCTGGAGAGAGTGCGGCAGGGCCTGCTCGCCTCACCCGCGACGCCCCGGCGAATGAAGGAGTACGTTCGCGATCGGATCTGACGCCGCTTCGGCCGGATTGAAGGGCAGCCCGGAATCCGTCGGTTGCACCTGCCGACGCAAAAGCGCGGAGGCACGGAGAGTGGTTCTCTCTGTGCCTCTGCGTCTCTGCGTGAGACGCTTTTTACCTAGCGCAGGTAGGGCGCCACGTTCGTCGCCACCGTCCGCACCTCCGCCTC
>JBJMPM010000206.1:0-4248 GCA_045803205.1 Longimicrobiaceae bacterium | reverse complement strand
AGCCTGGCGGCGACCGAAGGATCTATAACTTCGGCAGCGACACAGCCGGTCTGTCGCGTCCGCGGCTATAGATCCTTCGGACTGCCGGCTGTTGCGCTCGCCGCAAGCTCTGCGTGGCCGTCCTCAGGATGACGTCCTTATACATGGCGAATCCTGAAAAGCGGTATCAGAAGCGGCTGTGCATTAAAATGTCATCCTGAAGGCGCCGCTGCTGCATCGTCGGATATCGCGCTGAATCGTGGCGGCGCCTGAAGGATCCATAGCCGCGGGAGCGATACGGCCGGCTGTGTCGCTGCCGATGCTGCAGATCCTTCGGTCGCCGCCAGAAAGTTGTTGCGAGAAGCTGGTTTAGCGCAGCGGCTCCCTCAGGATGACATGTTCGGGAGAGCGTGTGTAGTGCACAACGATCACGGAGGCACGGAGGACACGGAAAAGGCGGCCCCGCCACGGGCCGCCTTTCTGCTCCGCCGTACCCGGACGTTCTACTCCTGCCGGAAGGCGAAGGTGACGGGCCCGCTGTTCCCCGGGACGGTGTAGGTGATCCACCCGGGCGACGCGATGCCGTCCCACTCGGCGCCGTCGGAGGCGCGGAAGTGCACGTGCGTGCCGTTCACGGTCACGGTGCCCTGCGCATAGCTGTCGCGCGAGCTCGCCTGCCCCACCGGTGGGGTGGAGACCAGCACGAGCCGCTGCGAGAAGCTCGACGTCGAGAGCTGCAGGTCGCCCCCGGCGAGCGTCACCGTTTCGCTGGTGTCCTTCCGGATCTCCACCGGCACCGGCTGGCCGTTGACGGTGACCAGCGAGTACGTCGCGCCGCTCGTCGGCACCAGCCGGGCCGAATCGCTTACGGAGAGGGTGGAGTCGGCGCACGCGGCGGCCACGGCCACCGCCGCCAGCGCGAGCGCCGGCCACCACGCCGCCCGCACCACTCTCACGATGAGGCTCACTCGATCCGTCCGCATCCACTTCATGGGCTCCCAGTCCTGCCTGCGTCCCTGAACTCCCGGCCCCGCCCCTCAGCTCCCCGCCAGCCCCAGCTCCGGCGCCACGCCGCGCATCGCCTCGATCACGAACTGCACGTGCTCTGCCAAGTCCACGCCCAGCTCCTCGGCGGCGCGCCGCACCTCCTCGCGGTCCACCCCGGCGGCGAAGGCCCTGTCCTTCATCTTCTTGAGGACGGACTTCGCCTCCAGGTCCATCACCGAGCGCGAGGGGCGCACCAGCGCCGCCGCGGTGACCAGCCCGGTGATCTCGTCGCAGGCGTGCAGCGTGCGCTCCAGCCGGCTCTCCGGCGCCACCCCAGTGCGCCCGGGGTAGTGCGAGAGGATCGCCCGCACCAGCACCTCGGGGTAGCCGCGCCCGCGGAGCTCCGCGGCCCCGTGCAGCGGGTGCTCGTCGGGGTGCTCCTCGTAGTCGTAGTCGTGCAGCAGCCCGGCCAGCCCGTAGAGCTCCTCGTCCTCGCCCCAGCGGCGGGCGTAGGCGCGGCAGGCGGCCTCCACCGAGTACATGTGGCGGCGCAGGCTCTCGCTCTGCACGTGGCCGTGCATCAGCGCGAGCGCCTCTTCGCGCGGGGGAAGCTCGGGCATCGGGCGACGTCTGGTGCGGGTCGGGCGGCGCGGCGGCTCCACGCCGGTTGCGCGCAAAGATATCGCACCCTGCCCCGCGCCGGAATCACCCGTTCCGGGCCATCACAACTCAGAACGCCCGCGCCCCCGCGTTCGTGACGCCCTGGAACCGCCGGGTTCCCATGGATGCACGGAGGGCACGGAGAAGCCCTGGTGACTCCGTGCCCTTCGTGAAAGCCGTCCGTCTTCAGGAGGCCCGGAGCTACTGGCACCGGCAGCTCAGCGCCTCGGTGCAGAAGCAGGCGTTCGGAACCGAGCTGCAGTCGCCGCCGCCGCAGCTCGCGCAGTTGCTCTGCAGGCGCGTGAACGCCTGCGCCTCCACCGTGCCGCGCAGCCGCGGGTCGACCGCCTCGACGGAGAACGTCTCCACCCGCAGCGACTCGGGATCGAGCTGGATCTTCTTCATGGTTTCACCTGGCGTGCAGTGCGAAGTGGCCTCACGCGTCGGCGCAGTCCCAGCAGGTCTGCCACTCGGTGCAGAAGCAGGGATTGTAGTTCGACGTGTCCGGGCAGGTGCAGGTGTGCGCCAGGTCGGTGACCGGGCAGCCGCACGACTCCCTGCAGGTTACGGCGTCGGTGAACTGCTGCCCTCGCACCGTGCCGGCGCCTGCGGGCGCGCGGTCCTGCGCCGCGAAGGTCTCCACGCTCAGCGACTCGATCTCCAGCTTGAGCTTCTTCATCCTGGCCTCCTGGGGTGGGGAGCGGCGCGCCGGCGCGGATCGCGAAAATCCGCGTTGTGGGCTGAAAGGCGCGGGTCGCCCCTACGTTACGCACCCCCGGCCGCCGCATCAAGCATTCTCCCACGAAGGCCATGGGGGATGGGACGAACCGCCGTGCCTCCGTGTTCGTCCGTTCCCCCCCCACGAGGGAAATGTCGGAATCAGCGGCCGAACCAGCGCCCCAGGTTGGCGGTGAGCCCCACGTACGCGGCGTTCCCGCCCAGGTGCCGGACGTTGACGATGGCGCCCGCGTCGAGCACCAGCGAGGGCCGCAGCGCCCAGGTGGGCCCGAAGAGCAGCCCCACCTGCGGCGGCCCGCCGGCCGGGCCGCTGGTGCCGGGGAAGCCGAACACCTCCGCCACCGCGCCCAGCGGCCCCGCGATGGAGCGGCTGCCGGCCACGGCCCACACGGTCGAGGTCTCCGGCGCATCGGTGCCGTCGCCGCTGCTGAAGGTGATGCCGGCGTTCGCGTCGATCTGCCCGCCCAGCACCTGGCGGCTGGAGACGAGCAGGATGCCGCCCTCGGTGGTGCCCGTGCCGAAGCCCCGGCTGGTGGACCCCGTCGCCAGCTTGAGCGACGGCTTCACGGCGAAGTCGGCCAGCACCGGGAGCCCCGTGCCGACCACCAGCTTGGCGGCGACGGAGAGGTCACCGAACCCGACCTGCAGGTCGCCCCCCGGCCCGCCGCGGTTGGAGGTGAACCCCGGGCTGATGGCGAGCTGCAGCCAGCGGGTGAGGCCGAACTTGATGGTGTTCGGCACGTCGAACGTGCCGTCGTCGGTGGGGCGGAAAGCCGTCACCCCGGTCTCCACCTCCACGAACCCGGGCTTGATCACGTAGGCGTGCGTCGCCACGGTGGGGCGCTCGGGGAGCACGGCGGTGCTGTCGCGCTCCTCGCCCTGCGCGCGCAGGGCGGCGGGCACGCAGAGCGCGAGCGTGGCGGCGAGACGGATCCCGCGCGTGGAGATGGATTTCATGTTCTCGGTGGCCTTTCTCGGCGTCTCCGCGTCTCCGCGTGAGATGCTCTTAGAAGTCGGCGCTCCCCGGCGTCCGCGGGAACGGGATGGCGTCGCGGATGTTGGCGATGCCGGTGGCGTACAGGATCAGCCGCTCGAAGCCCAGCCCGAAGCCGGCGTGCGGCACGGTGCCGTAGCGGCGCAGGTCGCGGTACCACCAGTAGCCCTCCCGGTCCAGCCCCAGCTCGTCCATCCGCCGGTCCAGGACGTCGAGCCGCTCCTCGCGCTGCGAGCCGCCGATGATCTCGCCGATTCCGGGGGCCAGCACGTCCATGGCGGCGACGGTTTTGCCGTCGTCGTTCACCCGCATATAGAAGGCCTTGATGTCCTTGGGATAATTCATCACCACAACAGGCCGGCCGACGAGGTCCTCGGTGAGATAGCGCTCGTGCTCGGTCTGCAAATCCATGCCCCACCTGACGGGGAACTCGAATTTCTTGCCGGATTTCTCGAGGGCGGTGATGGCGTCGCTGTAGCTCATCCGCTCGAAATTGGAATCGACGAATTTCTCGACACGGTTGATGCAGTCCTTGTCGATGCGCTCGGCGAAGAATTTCATGTCATCGGGCCGCTCCTGGAGAAGCGCCTTGAAGATGTACTTGAGGAATTCCTCGGCCAGGTCGGCGTCGGCTTTGAGATCGGCAAAGGCGATCTCGGGCTCGATCATCCAGAATTCGGCCAGGTGGCGCGTGGTGTTGGAATTCTCGGCGCGGAAAGTCGGGCCAAAAGTATAGACCTTGCTGAGGGCCATGCAGTAGGTCTCGACATTGAGCTGGCCGGAGACGGTGAGATAAGCCTGCTTGCCGAAAAAGTCCTGGGCAAAGTCGATCTTGCCTTGGGGGTTCTTTGGGATGTTGGCCAGGTCGAGCGTGGACACCTTGAACATGG
>JBJMPM010000185.1:0-18433 GCA_045803205.1 Longimicrobiaceae bacterium | reverse complement strand
CTTCGGCCTGCGAGCGACCGCGTATGCCGCAGTCGCAGCGTGGCCGGCCTCAGGATGACGTCTTTGAGAGGCGAGGGTTTCTCAGAGGGTTCTCAACGGCCCTCAGGTCCCTCAGGGTTACAGCTGTGGAGATACCGGTTCAGCAACAACCTCTGAGGGGAGCCGCTGCGCCGCATGCGCGGTCACGCCGAACTCTGGCGGCGACCGAAGGATCTGTAGCCGCGGCATTCGACACGGTCGGGGGTGCGGACGGCATCCGGTCACGTCCGAAGCAGTCCCTTCCGGATGCCCCGCAGGCGCCGGGCAGGCCGACGTGCGGCCTCGGCGATAGATCCTTCGGCCGCCGCCACACGCTTTCGTGGACGAGAGTCCGGCGCAGCGGCGGCGCTCAGGATGACATTTCCGTTTTGCCGATCGATGGGGGAAGCAGCCTCAGCAGTTGCGCGCGGCGTCGGCGAGCTCGGCGAGGAGGGTGAGGGCCTGCAGGGGGGTGAGGCGGTTCGCGTCGAGGGCGCGGAGCTTCTCGACGGCGGGGTGCACGGGGGGGCCGAAGAGCCCGAGCTGCACCACCGGCTCGGGTGCGGGACGCTCCGACTGCGGCGCCGCGGCGGTCTCCAGCTCGCGCAGGATCTCCCGCGCGCGGGCGACGACCGACTCCGGGAGCCCGGCGAGGCGGGCGACCTCCACCCCGTAGCTGCGGTCGGCGCCCCCAGGCACCAGGCGGCGGAGGAAGACGATGTCGTCGCCGACCTCGCGCACCGCCACGCTGAAGTTGACCACGCCCGGCAGCCGCCCCGAGAGCCGCGTCAGCTCGTGGTAGTGGGTGGCGAAGATGGTCTTGGCGCCCACCGCCTCGTGCAGGTGCTCCGTGGTCGCCGTGGCGACGGAGAGGCCGTCCCAGGTCGAGGTCCCGCGGCCGATCTCGTCCAGCAGCACCAGCGATCTCGCGGTGGCGCCGTGGAGGATGGCCGCCGTCTCGTTCATCTCCACCATGAAGGTGGATTGGCCGCGAACCAGGTTGTCCGAGGCGCCCACGCGGGTGAAGATGCGGTCGACGATCCCCACACGGGCATAGCGCGCGGGAACGAAGGAGCCCGCCTGCGCCATCAGCACCAGCAGCCCCACCTGGCGCAGGACGGTCGACTTCCCCGCCATGTTGGGGCCGGTGAGGATCATCACCCGCTCGTCCTGGTCCAGCCGCACGTCGTTGGGGATGAACTCCTCGCGCGGCATCATCGTCTCCACCACCGGGTGCCGCCCGCCGCGCACCTCCAGGGTGAAGCCGCCGTCCACCTCGGGGCGGGTGAAGTCGCGCCGCACCGCCGCCTCGGCGAGCCCCGCCAGCACGTCGAGCGTCGCCAGCCGCTCGGCCACCGCCTGGATGCGCGGCACCTCGGCCGCGGCCGCCGCGCGCAGCTCGCCGAAGAGGCGCCCCTCCAGCGCGGCGATCCGCTCCTCCGCGCCGAGCACCTTCTCCTCCCACTCCTTCAGCTCGGGGGTGAAGTAGCGCTCGGCGTTCGCCAGCGTCTGCTTGCGCATGTAGTCCTGCGGCACGCGCTCGGCGTGGGTGCGCGTGACCTCCAGGTAGTAGCCGAAGACGCGGTTGAAGCCGACCTTGAGCGAGGCGATCCCCGTCCGCTCCCGCTCGCGCGCCTGCAGCCCGGCGATGAAGTCCACCGCGCCGTCGCGCACCGCGCGCAGCTCGTCCAGCTCCGCGTCGCACCCCGCGCGCACCACGCCGCCCTCGGCGATCGACACGGGGGCGTCGGGGTCGATGGTACGCTCGATGGCGCCGCACACCTCCTCCAGCGAGTCGAGCCCGTCGACCAGGCCGCGCAGCATCGGCGCGGCCGCGTCGGCGAGCGCGGCGCGGGCCAGGGGAACGCGGCAGAGCGAGGCGGCGAGCGCCAGCATCTCCCGCGGGTTCGCGCGGCCCGATCCCACCTTCACCGCCAGCCGCTCCAGGTCGCGCACCTCGGCCAGGGCGTCGCGGACGCCGCGGCGCCGCGCCTCGCCCTCCACCAGCTCGGCCACCGCGTCCAAGCGCGCGTCGATGGCGGGGACGTCGACCAGCGGCCCCAGCAGCCAGCGGCGCAGCAGGCGCCCGCCCATGGGGGTGAGCGCCTCGTCCAGCACGCCGAGCAGCGTTCCCGCGGTGCCGGCGCCGCGCATCGGCTCCACCAGCTCCAGGTTCCGCCGCGTCATCTCGTCGAGCACCATCGCGTGCCCGGGACGCTCGATGCGCGGGGGGCGCAGGCCGCCGAAGCCGGCGGGCTGCACCTCGGCCAGGTACGCCACCAGCGCGCCGCAGGCGGCCAGCAGCGCCTCGTCGCCCGCCTCGAAGCCGTAGCCGGAGAGGTTGGCCACGCGGAAGTGGCGGGCCAGCTCCTCGGCCGCCTGCCGCGGCTCGAAGAGCCAGTCCGCCCGGTAGGTGCGCGTCACGTCGCCCGCGCCGGGGATGGGGAAGAGCTCCCAGGTGCGCGGCAGCAGCAGCTCCGCCGGCTGGTGCACGCCCAGCACGTCGGGGAGCTCGTCCCACCCCACGCGGCGGACGCTCATCTCCCCCGTGGTCAGGTCGCCGAGCGCGAGGCCGACGCTCCCCTCCCCCGCCGCGTCGCCCGCGAGCGCGGCCAGGAAGTTGTTGCGGCGCGCCTCCAGCAGGGAGTCGCTGAAGACGGCGCCGGGGGTGACCATCTCCGTGACCGCGCGGCGGACGAGGCCCTTGGCCAGGGCGGGGTCCTCCACCTGGTCGCAGATGGCCACGCGGCGGCCGGCGGCCACCAGGCGGCGGAGGTAGGTCTCCAGCGCGTGGGCGGGGATGCCGGCGAGCGGGGCCTTGCTCCCGCCGTTGTTGCGCGAGGTGAGGGTGAGGTCGAGGAGCTTCGAGCCCTCTACGGCGTCGTCGTTGAACAGCTCGTAGAAGTCGCCGACGCGGAAGAAGACGAGGGCGTCCGGGTGGCGCGCCTTCACCTCGCGCCACTGCAGCATCAGCGGAGTGTCTTCGGACGCCATGCGAGCGGAGCGAGGAGGACCGCGGAACGTGTGGAAGCGGCCGGAATGTACACCCTCGTCCGCCGCCGGGCAACAACGGATCTCACGCGGAGACGCGGAGACACGGAGAGGCACGGCGGCTCTCTCCGCGTCTCCGCGCCTCCGCGAGAGCCCTGTCTTTTATGTCCGGCGTTCGGAAGGTTCCGATTGCCTCTCAGCATGCCTCCCCCTTTACCTTTCGCGCAGAACTGGATCGATACAGATTTCGTACGACGAAGCTTTGATCGCGATGGAGGACGAATGGAGAAGGTTGTAATCTCGCCCAGGTACCAGGTCGTGATCCCTCGCCGGGTACGCGAGAAGCTGGGGCTGAGACCGGGCCAGGAGGTCCAGGTGATCCCTTACGAGAACCGCATCGAGCTGATCCCGATGCGGCCCGCGCGTGAGTTGCGTGGGTTCCTGCGGGGGATGAACGCCGACTTCGAGCGCGAGCCCGACCGGCTGTGAACGTCGTCGACTCCTCGGCTGGATCGAGTACGTCGTCGACGGCCCGAACGGCGAGTTCTTCGCCGGACCCATCGAAAACCCCGACGAGCTGATCGTGCCGACGATCAGCATCCTCGAGGTCTTCCGGTGGGTCCTGCGCGAGCGTGGGGAGGCGGACGCGCTGCAGACCGCGGCGCTCATGCAGCAGGGCGACGTGGTGGAGCTCGACACCGCCATCGCCACGCGGGCCGCCAAGCTGGGCCTCACGCACAAGCTCCCGCTCGCCGACAGCGTGATGCTCGCCACCGCACAGGCGTTCGGCGCAACCCTGTGGACGCAGGACGCGGATTTCGACGGCCTGCAAGGCGTGCAATATCGCGCGAAACCGCGGAAGTAGTGGTGGCGAGCGAGAGTCGGTCAGGTCCCGCGAGTTTCCGCAACCGGAATGGCGCGGGCAGGTTGGGAGTTGGCCGGAAGTTTGGCCGCCGATCGTCTGGTATCTCTCCTGCTCAGTGAGGTCGCAATGCACCAGGGCCAGGCAGGTCGGATCTGCGGGTGCTGGGTCCTTCGGCCATCAGGGCATAGCGGAGGCTGGTCGTGCTTCTTTGCGGGAGCGGCCTACCTTGTTCCTGCCCCTGTTGGTGAATAACATAATTCACCAACTCATTCGTTTATTCACCAGACGGGCAGGAGTGCGCTGTGGATTACAAGGAGGCGACCGACCTCTTGCTGGAGCGGATCACAACGGCGGATCTGGCGAGTGAACTCGGCATCTCGCAGAACGCCATCGCACGCGCACGCCTGGATCCCGACACCCGTGACTTTCGTCCTCCGCCCTCCGGCTGGCAGGCAGCAGTCGCCCGCCTCGCCGGTGAACGTGCGGCGCGGCTGCTAAGGCTGAAAACGGAATTGACAGGCGCGCCGCGCGCGGCGAGCGGCACCGCGCGCTGGGTCGCCGTGATGCGGGCGGCACACCTCGTCATCGACGGCAAGCCCGCCGTGTTGAACGACACGGTCGTCGCACGGCTGCTCGGTGGCGACATCGAGGCGGAGATCCGCGCGCACGCCGGCGAGCTGCAGACACCAGACGCGCGCGGCCTGCGCTCGAACGTGGTCCTGCGGAGCCGATTCGCCGAGGATACGCTCATGGACGCCGTCGCGGACGGCGTCGAGCAGTACGTGCTTCTCGGCGCGGGGCTCGACACCTTCGCGTACCGCCAGCCACCATGGGCGCACCGCCTCGCGATCATCGAGGTCGATCACCCGGGCACCCAGGCGGCAAAGCGCGGGGCGCTTGCCGCGGCGGGAATCGAGATCCCGCCGAACGTGCGCTTCGCCGACGTCGACTTCGAGCGCGAGACGCTCTCCCACGGGCTCGCGCGCTGCGGCGTGCACACGGCGAAGCGCACGTTCTTCTCCTGGCTCGGCGTCACGCAGTACCTCACCCGCGACGCGATCGAGGCGACGCTGCGCACCGTGCTGTCGTTCCCGAAGCGGAGCGGGATCGTGTTCACGTTCGCACACACGGCATCGGCGACCTCAAGGCTCGCCGCGGGTTCCGCGTCGGGCGGCGAGCCGTGGATCAGCTACTTCACACCCGAGGACGTCGGAGCGATGCTGCAATCACTCGGCTTCTCCGACGCCCGCTTCCTCTCGCGCGAGGAGGCCGAGCGGCGGTACTATGCGAACCGTACCGACGGGTTCACGGCGCCGCCCCGCGTGACGATCGTCGCCGCGAGAGTGTGACCACGCAGGCGTGGGCCGGCGCTGGTCCCTGCCTGGCGTGCAGTGCCGCGCGAAGCCGCAGAAGCAGTTCCTCTCCGTTCCTCTGCGTCTCCGCGCGAAGCCCGGGTTTTTATGTCCGCCCTTCCACCACTTCTTCGGAGACGGCCTCGACCAGGGCGGCGAGCTCGGGGTGGGATTGGGGCGACCAGTTGGCCACGCGCTCGGTGACCAGCGCGCGCGCCGAAGTCCGCAGGCGCGTGCGCACCGCCGCGCCAGCGGGGGTTGAGGCGCAGTGCGCCGCCGCCCTCGCGCGTGACCAGCTTCTCCGCTACCAGCTCCGCCTCACCCGCGCGGAGCGCCGCCGCGAGCCGCTCGGAGGGGCGCGAGGGCGGCGGAGGCGGGGCGGCGCCGTCCGTCGGCAGGCGCGACAGGATCCAGCACGCGGCTGGCGAGAGTGCTACCCCCGCGCGCTCCGCCACGCGCTCGATCAGCCGGCGCTTGGTCTCGATCCGAAGCATCGCCCACACGGCGTGGCCGGCGCGCGCAACGGCGTCGGCCGACGACCGGCTTGCGCGGCGGCCCGCACCCCTGACCCTTGTGTCATCAGGCGCCAAAGAGAGAAAATGGACAACATTGTAATCGTCGGATCGTCGGGCCATGCGAAAGTCGTCATCGACATCGTGCGGCAGGAAGGCAAGTTCAATATAGCCGGCTTGCTGGATCGATTCCGGAGCGTCGGTGAGCAGACCCTGGGCTATCCCATTCTGGGTAAAGAAGAAGACCTGCCAGATCTGATGAAAGCGCAAGCCCTGAAAGGGGCGATCGTTGCCATTGGCGATAACTTTACCCGTTCAAAGGTTGCGGCTCGAATCAGGGAAATAAGCCCAGACCTTCCGTTTGTCTCGGCTGTCCACCCCAGTGCATCCATAGCGACAGAGGTCACGATCGGAGAGGGAACGGTGGTCATGGCAGGGGTTTCGATCAATCCATGCTCTTCGATCGGGAAGTTTTGCATTCTGAACACCAACTGCTCGCTCGATCATGATTCGGTGCTGGCGGATTTTGCGAGTCTCGCTCCCGGCGCGACCACGGGTGGCAACTGCCGGATAGGCCAATATTCGGCCATCAGCATAGGGGCGGTTCTGATTCACGGCATCGAGATCGGAGAGCATACCGTTGTCGGTGCGGGTTCCCTCGTCATGAAGCCCATTGATTCTTTTGTCGTCGCTCATGGAACTCCGGCAAAAGTCATCCGCACGCGGGAGCCAGGAGACAAATACTTGTGAAGAAGGCTCCTGCAAGGCGCTTCAGCACAGAGTCTGTTCTGATGACTGGGATGCATATCCAATTCGTCGAAATGGTATGATCACACGGAGGGACCAGAGGAACCAGAGAACTGCGGCAGGTTCTCTGGTTCCTCTGCTCCCTCTGCGTGAGACCATCCTGTTTCCCTGAATGCGCGATCAATCATCAGAAATGCTATGAGATCTGTGTTCTACGTTCGCCCTTCCACCACCTCCTCGGAGACGGCCTCGACCAGGGTGGCGAGCTCGGGGTGGGATTGGGGCGACCAGTTGGCCACGCGCTCGGTGACCAGCGCGCGCGCCGAAGTCCGCAGGCGCGTGCGCACCGCCGCGCCGGCGGGGGTGAGGCGGAGCGCGCGGCCGTCCTCGCGCGTGACCAGCTTTTCCGCGACCAGCTCCGCCTCGCCCGCGCGCAGCGCCGCCGCGAGGCGCTCGGACGGACGGGAGGGCGGCGGAGGCGGGGCCGCGCCGTCCGCCGGCAGGCGCGACAGGATCCAGCACGCCGCGGGGGAGAGCGCCACCCCCGCGCGTTCCGCGACGCGCTCGATCAGCCGGCGCTTGGTCTGGGTCCGCAGCATCGCCCACACCGCGTGGCCGGCGCGCGCCACCGCATCGTCCTCGGCGGGGGCGGCGAACGCCTCGCCGATCCCGCTCTCGGAGACGGCGCCGCGCAGCGGGCGCTCCTGCAGGAACCAGGTGAGCACGAAGCCGAGCGCCGCGATCCCCGTCGCCACGATGAACACCGTCTGCACCGCGTGGGTGAAGCCCTCCACGTACGCCGCCCGCACCGGCGCGGGGAGGGCGCCGAGCGCCGCCGGGTTCACCTGCCCACCGCCCGCCGGCGCACCCGCGGGGAGCCGCCCCGCCAGGAATCCGGCGAGCGAGCCCGCGAAGATCCCGCCCAGCACCGCCGTCCCCAGCGACCCGCCGATCGAGCGGAAGAGCGTCGCGCCGGAGGTCGCCACCCCCAGGTCCTCGTAGTCCACCGAGTTCTGCACCGCGAGCACCAGCACCTGCATCACCATTCCCATCCCCATCCCCAGCAGCAGCATCGACCCGTACGTCGCCGGGGCAGAGGTCGACGCGTCCAGCCGGGAGAGGAGGAAGAGGCCCGCGCACATCACCGCCGTTCCCGCGAGCGGGAAGACCTTGTAGCGGCCGGTGCGGGTGATGACCTGGCCGGAGGCGATGGAGCTCAGCAGCATCCCGCCCATGATCGGCACGAGCTGCAGCCCCGAGTTGGTGGGGCTCGCCCCCTTCACGCTCTGCAGGAAGAGCGGGAGGTAGGTGATGGAGCCGAACATCGCGAAGCCGACGATCAGCCCCACCGCGCTGGTGACCACGAACACCGGGTTGCGGAAGAGCCTGAGCGGGAGCACCGGCTCCGCCGCGCGCCGCTCCACCCACACGAAGACGAGGAGGGAGACGACGGCCGCCCCGCCCAGCGCCAGCATCTCGGGCGAGGCCCAGGAGAGCACGCCGCCGCCCAGGTCGCTCGCCAGCACCACGGCCGCCAGGAACACCGCCAGCAGCGCCGCCCCCGCGTAGTCGATGCGGTGCCGCCTGCGCGCGGGGTTGGCCGGCAGCGTGAAGCCGAGCACCGCGAGCGCGATGATCCCCAGCGGCAGGTTGACGTAGAAGATCCAGCGCCAGGAGACGTGCGTGGTGAGGAACCCGCCGATCAGCGGCCCGGCGATGCTGGCGAGCCCGAAGACGGCGCCGAACACGCCCTGGTAGCGCCCGCGGTCGCGCGGCGGCACCACGTCGGCCACGGCGGCCTGCGCGCTCACCATCAGCCCGCCCCCGCCGAACCCCTGCACCGCGCGGAAGGCGATGAGCGCGGTGAGGCTCCGGCTCAGCCCGCAGAGCGCCGAGCCGACCAGGAAGATCACCACGGCCGACTGCAGGACGATCTTGCGCCCGTACAGGTCGCCCAGCTTGCCGTAGAGCGGAGTGACGACGGTCTGCGCCAGCAGGTAGGCGGTGACGACCCAGGAGAGGCGCTCGATGCCGCCCATCTCCCCCACGATGGTGGGGAGCGCGGTGGCGACGATGGTGGAGTCGAGCGCCGCCAGCAGCATCACCAGCAGCAGCCCGCTGAACACCAGGGTGATGGACGGCGGCGCGGTGGTCTTCGTCTCGGTCATGCCCGCGCGCAAGGCAAGAACGCTGCCGGTCCAGAGAACAGCAAAAACGCCTCACGCCGAGACGCGGAGGCGCAGAGAGAGAACGCGGCTCGTCCGGCTACGCGGCGCGGCGCTCGGGGCGGAGTCGCTCACCAACAGGAAACCCGCGAGCGGAATGCAAAGCCCTTGCGAGAACGCTCCTATACAGACATCGTGTTACTGCCGGCACGGCGCAAAGGTCGAGTGCCGGCTCGTCCCCTCATCCGGGAGGTCGCCATGGCCAAGCTGATCCTTCACGTCGAACAGCTGGAAGTCGACTCGTTCGAGACGACGGACGAAGGTGCCGCGAAGGGTACGGTCTTCGGCCACGGGACCGATCAGTACGCGACGTGCGCCGCCCACTACACCTGCGATCCCACCTGCGACCAGACCTGTGGCGTTCCCGCATCGTGCGAGCTGATCAACAACTACTGCGGGACGTACCAGGAGGTCGGCTGCCCACGCACCCTCTGGATGTGCCCCCCTGAGACGACCCCGCCCTGCGTGTAGACAACACATGGAGGCGCAGGGAGACTCGAGCCGAGTCTCTCCGCGCCTCCGTGCCTCTGTGAGAGATTGCCGTCAGGCCGCGCGGCGCTCGGGGCGGATGGACCAGAGGCGCAGGAGCAGCTCCTCCATCGCCTGGCGGTCGCTGAGCGAGGCGGACTTGAGCAGGCGGTCGGTGCGCAGCAGCTCGGCGAGCGCGGCGTCGACCTCGGGCAGGGTCCACTTGCGCGCCTGCGGCACGATGCGGCGCGCCATCCACCGCTGGAAGGGCTTCAGCTCCGCCTCCAGCGCGCGCTGCCCGCCCGCGACGGCGATCCCCAGCTTCAGCAGCACCCCGCCCATCCCGATCACCAGCCCCACCCCGTTCTCCCCCTGCTCCAGCATCACCGGGAGCGCGTCCAGCGCCTCCTTGAAGCGCCGGTCGGCCACCAGGTCGAACCAGGCCCAGCGGTCCTGCCGGGGGATGGACCCGCCCACCGCCTTCACGTCGTCGAGGGTGATGCGCTTCCGGTCGCCGGCGTAGGCCACGAGCTTCTTCAGCTCCGACACCAGCATCCCCAGCTCCACCCCCATCGCCGAGACCACGGCGCGCGCGGCGTCGGCGTCCAGCTCCACGCCGTGGGCGGAGCGCGCCTCCTCCATCAGCCACCCCGGCGCGTCGTCCGCCGCCAGCGGGGCGAACTCGACCGAGACGGCGCGCTTCTTCAGCTCGTCGTAGAACTTCGCCTTGGAGCCGGAGGGGATGGCGGCGGAGAGCACCAGCACCAGCCCGGGCTCGGGCGCCTTCGCCGCGGCCTCGACCACCTCGCGGGCGCGGGGGGAGAGCCCCTGCGCGTCGCGCACCACCACCACGCGGTGCTCCGCCATCATCGGCGGGGTGGCGAGCACCGAGGCGAGCGCGTCGGCGTCCACGTCGGCGCCGCGGAGCTGGTCGAAGTTGAAGTCGCGCGTGGCCTCGTCCACGTACGCCGCCGCCACGCGGCCCACGGCCTCCTCGCGGAAGAAGTCCTCGTCGCCATGGAAGAAGAACGCACCCCCCGCGACGCGGTCGCGGAGAGTGCGCTGGAGCTGGTCGTAGGTGATCTGCGGCACCGGCCGGCGTCAACCGAGAGGGGAGAGGGGACAGGGAACAGGGGACAGCCTGCAACGGCTGAGGCCCTGCCCGGGGCTCAGGAGAAGGGCTTACGGCTGGAGCGCGGCCGGGGCGGGGGCCGGCGCCGGCGTGTACGACGCGATCTGCCCCACCAGCGGGCCGTGCGGGCGGAACACCACGTCGTGCCAGGGCATCTCGTTCACCCGCACGCCGATCTGCGCCAGCCGCGAGGTGAGCCCGGTGGCCTCCTGGTGCAGCGACCCCGAGGCGAGCCGGCGGAAGAGCGTGGCCTGGCTCGGCGCGGAGGCGGCCACGGCGGGAAGCTGCCCCACCGGCGGACGCGAGTGCATCAGCGGCACCCAGGCGGCGAAGGCGACCAGCGCGGCGATGGCGAAGGTTCCCCCCACCTGCCCGGCGCTGGCGCCGGCGCGCGCGCGGCGCATCTCGTCGTCGGCCTGGTAGAGCCGCCAGCGCAGCCGGTCGCCGAAGTCGTCGCTGACCTCCAGCTCGGGGAGCGCGCGGAAGACGTCGGTGCCGCGCTGCACCACGCGGTGGTAGTGCGCGCAGGCGGGGCAATCGTCGACGTGTTCCCGCATCTCCTCGCCCTCGGCCCAGGACAGCTCCCCGTCCCGGAACTCCGAGTACCGCGCGATAAAGGCGTTGCAGTCGATCATCTCGTCGCGCCGCTGGGAACGCTCCGCCCGGCCCACCCGGACCGGCGACGCAGGGTTGTACGCGCCGTCTCCCGGTGTGTTCCAACTTCAAAAGATCGGTCTCTCACAGAGGACACAGAGGCCACGGAGGAGCTCTCCGTGACCTCTGTGACCTCTGTGAGAGAAAAGCCGTTCGGACGATGGTTGCGCTCGATGTCGTTCTCCGTGTGCGGTGAGTCAGTCGAGCAGCGGCGAGATGATCCGCGCGAAGGAGTTGCGGGCGCGGTTCAGCCGGCTCTTGACGGTGCCGAGGTTGGTGTCGGTGATCTCGGCGATCTCCTCGTACGTCTTCCCCTCCATCTCGCGCAGCACGAACACGGTGCGGTGGTGCTCCGGGAGCTGGTCCACGGCCGCGTCGACCTGGCTCTTCAGCGCGCGCTTGCGGAACAGGTCGTCGGGGCGGTAGGTGTTGTCCTCCCACTCCAGCGGGCGCTGGTCGGCCTCGCGGTTCTTCAGCAGCGTCTGGAAGAGCACCAGCGGGTTGCGCGAACGGTTGCGCAGCTCGTTCTTCGCCAGGTTGCTGGCGATGGTGTAGATCCAGGTGGAGAACTTCTTCGTCTGGTCGAACCGGTGCAGGTGCCGGTAGACGCGGATGAAGGTCTCCTGCACCAGGTCCTCCGCGCGCTCGCGGTCGCCCGTGGTGCGGTAGACGAAGTTGAGCAGCCGGTTCTGGTAGCGCTCCACCAGCTCGTCGAAGGCACGGCGGTTCCCGGCCAGGAACGCCGCCACCACCGCGCTGTCGTCGAGCGGCTTGAGCCGTGCGCGCCCCACAGGGGGCGCGGTGCTTTCGGCCAGGGCTCCGAACATTGGACCTCCTCGTGAGAACCGCCTGGGGTTGAGGCTTCGCCCGTCTTGCAAGGGCACGCGGCATACCCGCCGCCCCGCCCTGCCGAAGCCCTGATTCTTCCTCGCTTTTCGCCCGTCCGTCCCGTCTCCCCCGTCTCGTTCCTGTCCACCGCAGGGGACGCGCTGCGTCGTCCGCAGACACCATCCCCCCTTCCCGACCCTCCCGCAGAACGCGCCGCCCCCACCCACTCTGACGGTCGCGCGCTACATCCCGAAGAAGAACCCGGCCGCGTACAGCAGCGTGCAGATGGTCTTGGCGTCGCTGATCGCGCCGTCGCGCACCATCTCCAGCGCCCGCGAGACCGGCATCGCCACCCGCTCGATGAACTCGTCCTGGTCGTACGAGGTCTCCCCCTCGGTAAGATTCAGGGCGGCGTAGAGGTGGATGCGCTCGTCGGTGAAGCCGGGGGTGGTCCAGATGCTGGTGAGGTGGCGCAGCTCGCCGGCGACCAGCCCCGCCTCTTCCAGCAGCTCGCGCCTGGCGCACTCTTCCCAGGGCTCGCCGGGGTGGTGGGGGCGCCCGGCGGGGACCTCGTACAGCCATCCCCCCGCGGCGTAGCGGTACTGCCGCACCAGCACGACCTGGGGATCGGGCCCGGCGGGGTCGGAGAGCACCGGGAGCACCGCCGCGGCGCCGGAGTGGCGGATCATCTCCAGCTCGCCGGTGGAGCCGTCGGGGAAGCGCACGGTGTCGATCCCCAGGTCCACCACCGGGCCCCTGTGCACCGGCCGCCGCGCGATCAGGCCGGGCGCCTGTTGGTCGCTCATCTCACCTGTGAGTAAAAAGATGACGGAAGCCCCGGAGCCCAACAACCGCCCGGGGCGCACGTTAACTCACTGCTAACACAAGGGGATTTCAGCCGCCTCCGCCCGGTCCGAGCAGCCGCCGCAGCAGCTCCAGCTCCCGGAGCGCGGTAGATGCCGCATCGGCCGCGATCGTGGCGAGCGCGTCCAGCACCTCCGAGGGAACGGCGACCGGTTCGGACTCGGCGCCGCCCTGCCACCGCGCCACCCGCATCGGCCGCGAGGGGACGCCGCGCATCCTCCGGTCGTTGCAGGCGAGCGGCCCCTCGAAGGGGTTGTCGCCCTCGACGCGGTGCACCGTCTCGTGCGCCGCGCCCACCCGCAGCACCCCGTCGGCCCCCAGGGCGAGCACGGCGATCCGGGCCGCGCTCCACAGCGACCCGCCGCTCACCCGCGCCGGGAGCGTGGACGAGAGGTAGCGCCCGAGCACCACCCGGTGCGGCACCGCCCGGCCGGGGAGCACCGCGTCCAGCAACCCCCACCCGCGGGCCAGGCGACCGGTGAAGCGGTGCATCGGCAGCGCGTCGAAGCCGGCGGCCAGCTCGGCGGCGAGCTGCCCGGCGAGCTCCGCGAGCACGTCGCGCGCGGACGCGCCGCCGGTGACGTGCAGCAGCGCGGCGCGTGCCTCGTTCAGCCGTGCCCGCGCGACCGCCACCGCCTCTTCCGTGGTCGCGCGGCCGGGATCATGAACGCTTGCGGGAAGCTCCACCGCACCCTCGCGTGGCCGCCGGCCTCAGAGACGTTGGCGAACGTCGAAAACGACCGAACCACTCAAGTGTCATCCCGAGGCTCGGCCACAACGAACCCGACCTTGCACCGGAGCACGCAGAGCCGAGGGACCTGGCCGGAGAAGCCGCAGAGCCTGGACGCGGCAGCGTCGCGAATGACGGCCCTCGCAGCGTTCGAGGCACGACGTTGCCGCCGCTGCCGTGCGGCTTCCGCGGCGGGCCTCGTGGCCGCCGTGGTCAGATCCTTCGGCCCTGCGAAGCTCACCGTAGACAAGAGTCTGGTGAGGCCGGGCCTCAGGATGACACCGTTGGGGCAATTCTCGACCGTTCCACCCGGCGGCCCGCCTCACGCCTCGAACTCCTCCGGGTCGGCGACCACCACCGGCCCCACGCCGAGCGCCTCCAGCCCGGGCCTGAGCTTTTCCGCGTCGCCCGCGATCACCACCGCGGCGCGGTCCGGCCAGAGGCGCGCGCGGGCGGCGGCGAGCACGTCGGCCGCGGTCACGGAGAGCAGCCCCTCGCGGTAGTGCTCGTAGTAGTCGTCCGGCAGGCCGTAGGTGGCGATGGTGTTGAGCTTCCCCGCCACGCCGTCGGTGGTCTGCAGCCCCAGCGGGAAGACGCCCGCCAGGTAGTTGCGCGCGTCGTCCAGCTCGGCCTGCGTCACCTCGGCCTCCTGCATCCCCCGCAACTCGCGCAGCGTCTCGCTCACCGCGTGCGCGGTGCCCTCGGTCTGCACCGCGGCGCTCATGCTGAACGGCCCCGGCTGCCGCCGCGTGGCGAACACGGTGGAGGCGCCGTAGGTGTAGCCCAGCCGCTCGCGCAGGTTCAGGTTCAGCCGCGAGCTGAAGACGCCGCCCAGGATCGCGTTCATCACCGTGGCCGCGAAGAAGTCCGGCGCCGTGCGCTCGATCCCCACGTGCCCCACCCGGAGCTCGCTCTGCACCGCGCCCGGCCGGTCCACCACCACGATCGTGGTCTCGTCCACCCGCGGCCGGACCGCGGGGGGCGACACGGCCGCCGCGCCGGCCTGCCAGTCGCCGAACCAGCGCTCCGCCAGCGCCACGATCTCGTCTACCGAGGCGTCGCCCGCGGCCACCAGGGCGGCGGCGTCGGGGCGGTAGCGGGAGGCGTGGAAGGCGGCCACCTGCTCCCGCTCCACCCCCCGCAGCGTGCGCAGCATCCCCGCCAGCGGCCGGGCGAAGGGGGTCTCGGGCGCATAGATCCAGCGGTTGGCCGCCTCGTCGGCCGCGGACGAGGGGGTGCCGCGGCGCTGCACGATGGTCGCCAGGCGCTCGTCGCGCACCCGCTCCACCTCGTCCTCGGGAAAGGTGGGGTGGCGCACCAGGTCGGCCAGCAGCGCGAAGCCCGGCTCCAGCCGCGAGCGCAGGCAGGTGAAGCCGCACTGCGCCGTGTCCCACGACACGCCGGAGTCCAGCGAGAGCCCCAGCCCGTCCACCCGCTCCGCGATCTCGGCGGCGCTCAGCGACCCCGCGCCGCTCTCCAGCAGCCCGGCGGCGAGCGAGGCCAGCCCGGTGCGGTCCCCCGGCTCCACGGTGCCGCCGGCGTCCAGCACCACGTCCACGGTGACGATGGGGAAGTTGCGCAGCTCCGCCACCAGCACCGGGAGTCCGTTGGCGAGCACGCGCCGGTGCACCTTGGAGAAGTGGAAGGGGCGCAGCGGCCCGCGCGGCGGGGCCGTGGCGCGGTCGATGGCCGGGGCGCTCATGCGGCCTCCGCAGCCACGGCGGCGCTCTCGGGAAGGTAGGTGAGCACGACGCGGTTGTCGGCGGTGAGGTACTCGGCGGCCACGCGGCGCACGTCCGCGGCGGTCACCGCGCGGTAGCGCTCCACCTCGGCGGCCACCAGCTCGGGCGCGTCGAAGTAGGTGGTGAGCATGGAGATCTGGTCGGCGCGCTCGTTCACCTTCTGCAGCTCGAAGAGGTGGCGCGCCTCCAGCCCGGTGATCGCCCGCTCCATCTCCGCCGGGTCGATGGGCTCGGCGGCCAGGCGCTCCACCTCGTCCAGCATCGCCCGCTCCAGCACCGCCGGGTCGTCGCCCGCGGAGGCGTTCCCCCGCGCGATCATGGCGCTGGCGCCGGTGACCACGGGGAGGAGGAAGGCCGCGACGCTGCGCGCCAGCCTGCGCTCGCGCACCAGGTGCCGGTAGAGGCGGGCCGACTTGCCGCCGGCGAGCAGCTCGCTCGCCACGTCGGCCGCGTAGTACTCGGGCGTGCCGTAGGCGGGGATGCGCCAGGCCAGGTAGACGCGCGGCAGCGGCACCCCGCCGTGCGAGGTGTGCCGCACCTCGCGCCCGAGCTTGAACGGCTCCAGCGTCGGCCGCCCGGGAAGGGGCGGGATGGCGGGGCCGCGGGGGATGGGGCCGAACCAGCGGTCGATCAGCCGGCGCGCCTCGGCGGGGTCGAAGTCGCCGCAGAGGGTGAGGACGGCGTTGTTGGGCGCGTAGTAGGTGCGGAAGAAGTCGGCCACGTCGTCCAGGCTGGCGGCGTCGAGGTCCTCCATGCTCCCGATCACCGAGTGGTGGTAGGGGTGGTCGGGGGGGAAGAGCATGGCCTGCAGCCGCTCGTCCCAGTCGCCGTAGGGCTGGTTGTCCACCCGCTGGCGGCGCTCGTTCTTCACCACGTCGCGCTGGTTGTCGAGCTTCTCCTGGGTGAGCGCGGGGAGGTACCACCCCAGCCGGTCGCTCTCCAGCCAGAGCACCAGCTCCAGCCGGTCCGACGGCACCGTGTCGTAGAAGTTGGTGCGGTCCAGCCAGGTGCTCGCGTTCAGGCTCCCGCCCACGCGCTCCACGTGGGCGATGTGCCCCGTCTCGGGAACGTGCTGCGTCCCCTGGAACATCATGTGCTCGAAGAGGTGCGCGAGCCCGGTGCGCCCCGGCACCTCGTTCCGGCTCCCCACGTTGTACCAGATGTTGAGGGCGACCACCGGGTTGGTGTGGTCCTCGCTCAGCACCACCTTCAGCCCGTTGCCCAGCTCGTATCGTTCGATCGGGATCTGCATTCCGCGTGACTTCCCTCGAGGTTCACGTTCCGCCGAACAGATCGTCTCACGCAGAGACGCAGAGACACGGAGAGGGCTACGCCAGCCCCAGCAGCGCCAGCGGCAGGCCGATGCTCTCGCGCAGCAGGAAGCGCCGCTCCTGCCCCGGGTTGCGCGAGATGGGGCTGGTGCGCGTGGGCGAGGTCAGGCCGCGCAGCCCCATCTCCTTCGCCAGCAGCTTCAGCCGCAGCATGTGGAAGGGGTCGCTCACCAGGATCGCCTCGCGCATCCCGCGCTCCTTCATCAGCCGCGCCACGTCGTGCATCGACTCGCGCGTGGTCATCCCGCTGGTCACCAGGATCGAGCGGGCCGGCACCCCCTCCTTCTGCGCCCATCGGCGCGAGACGACGGCCTCGCTCACCGTGTCGCCGGGCGCTTGGCCGCCGGTGACGATCAGCGTGGTCGCCAGGCCGCGGCGGTAGAGGTCCACCGCGTGGCGCAGCCGCGCCTCCAGCACCGGCGAGGGGCGGCCGTTGTACTGCGCGGCGCCCAGCACCACGATGGCGTCGGCGCGGCGGGCCTCGTCGCGCTTGCCGTAGAGGGCGATCGCCACCACCAGCAGCGCCCAGCACGCCACCAGCACCAGCAGGAGGCGCAGCAGCCCGCGCACGACTCGCACGGGGAGCGGCGCGCGCGGCCGCCGCTCCCGCACGCGCCGCGGCTCCGCGCCGCGCGGCTCCGTGCGATCCGGCGGGGGCGCGGGCTCGCCGTACGCGAGCGTGGGGTCGTCCGGGGGCGGGTCGTTCCGCCCGAAGAGGGGAGACAGGGTCAGACCCGCTGGTACAGCCGCTCGCGCAGCAGCGAGGGGCCCAGGTGCTCGCGGAGGAAGTCTCGCGCCGCGTCGGCGCCGTCGCCCACGGCCTCCTCCACCTCCTGCACCAGCGCGCGGTCCACCGCGTCGGCGGCGTCCTCGGCGCGCGCGACCGCGGCCCAGGCCTCCTCGTCCCACCCCTCGGCCGCCGAGGCCAGGGCGGAGAGGAGGTGGATCTCCACGTCGTCCAGCCGCTCGCGCGAGGCCTTGTACAGGTGCTCGGCGCCCTCCTCGCTGCGCCCGGTCTCCAGCAGCGCCAGCGCGTAGAGGCCGCGCAGCCAGGCGTCGTCGCTGCGCGCGAGCGCCTCCTCCAGCTCGGTCACACCCTCCTCCGTGCGCTTCGCCAGGAGCATCGCCACCCCCAGCTCCGCGCGGATGGCGGAGTCGTCCGGCGCCAGGTCGCGCGCGGCGGTGAGCTCGCGCAGCGCGTCGTCGAAGAGCCCCTCGCGCGCCAGGTACGCCCCGTACGCCGAGCGGGCGAAGGGGAACTGCGGCGCGGTGATGGCCGCCAGGCGCAGCGCTCCCTCGGCGTCGGGATCGTCGTACATCGCCACCCCGCTCCCCGCCGCGGCCAGGATGAAGGGGTCGCTGGGCTCCTCGGCCAGGCAGCGGTGGAAGAAGTCGTACGCCTCGCTCTCCTCGCCCATCCGCTCGCAGGCGATCCCCAGCCAACAGAGGAGCAGCGGGTCGCGGGGATGGTCGGGGAGCGCCTCCAGCAGCAGCGTCTGCGCCTGGTCCCAGCGCTCCTCGGCCCCCAGCGACTCGGCCTCGGCCACCAGCGCGTCCACCGCGGCGGTGGCCTCGTCCTCCTGCACGTCCTGGTCGTCGTTCACGTCCATCTCCATCCCCCCCGACCTTCCTGGCCACCCGGACGGCGCTCGCCTGCGCAATCCCCGTGCGAAGATACCGCGAGTGCGCTGCCCCGGCAAAAGCGTCTCACGCAGAGACGCGGAGAGACGGAGAGACGCAGAGGGGACGGCGAGGGAGCCGTCCTCTCTGCGTCTCGGCGTGAGGTGCTTTTGCCGGGGCGGCGCCCTCGCGGTATCTTCGCACGGGGATTGCGCAGGCGTCCCCCGGACGTCCGCGACGGAGCCAGGGAAGGACGAGGGATGGGGATGGACGCGAACGACGAAGACGACGTGCGCGAGGAGGAGGCCGCCGCGGCCGTGGACGCGCTGGTGGCCGAGGCCGAGTCGCTGGGGG
>JBJMPM010000060.1:0-72434 GCA_045803205.1 Longimicrobiaceae bacterium | reverse complement strand
CCCGCCTGAACGCGGGGGTGATAGACACGGCTGTGGCCGCTACCGCCGCCGCGCCTGACGGCGCGGCCGAGGCCACCGCGCTGCTGGCCGAGCTTGGCCCCGTGGGGACGGCCCTAAACGACGTGGCGCGCAGCGCCAACGGTGCCGACTACCTTCCGCCGGATGCGGGGGAGGTGCTTGTGCGCGTGTTCACCACGCTTAGCCGGGTCGCCCTGAGATGATCGGGGAGGCGGGGGTAGGGAACGGCTTCATGGGGCTCGCCAACTATTTCGAGCACGGGTACCGCGACTCCCTGGTGGAGCCGGACCGGGTGGATTGGGTGGAATCGCGCAACCTGCCGACCAGCCACCCGCAGGCCGCCGCGCGGATCATGCGGGCCACCGCGCGCGATTCCACACGCACGCGGAAGCCGGTCTATCACCTGTCCATCTCGTTCGACCCGAGCGACCCCGTAGACCGGGCGACCATGCGCCAAGTCGCGGACCGCACGCTGCGCGACCTGGGGCTACAGGAACACCAAGCCCTCATCGTCGCGCACAAGGACCGCGCCCACCCACACCTTCACATCATGGTCAACCGTGTGCACCCGGAACGCTGCACCGCGTGGTCCAAGTCGTGGGACTACGCGCGCATCGAGCGGAGCTTGCGCGAGCAGGAGAAGGAGCACGGCCTGCGCGTGGTGCCTGGCAGACACTCGCGCGAGCCCGGACGCGAGCGTGCGCCCGCACTGGTGCGAGGGGATGCCAAGTTCCTTGCAGCCGTGCAGCGAGATGCCGGGCCGCACCTCGCGCAGCCGCGCTCGTGGGCCGAGCTGGAGCGCGGCTTGGCCGGGCACGGGCTGTCGATCCGCGTGCACAACGGCGGATTCGTATTCACCGACGGCGTACGGAAGGTCAGGGCGAGCGAGGTGGACCGTGCTGCCTCGCGTAGCCATCTGGAGCGCAGCTTGGGCGCGCTGGGAGCGTACCGCGCCCGTCAGGCGCTCGCGACGCGCACGCTGGACGAGCGCGCCGGGCGCGTGGAGCATGGGCCAAAGACGCCCGAGCCGCAGGCCCCGCCCGTGGCGCCCGCGACCGCAGCCGCGGTGCCGCAGCGGGAAGCAGAACCCGCGACCCCGCCGCAGGTGGCACCCACAGCGGCACCGCTGAACGAGCGGGCCGCGCACGTGGAGCACGCGCCGACTGCCGCCGAGCAGGTTCCGCGCGCGGCAGCCCCGCGCCCCGTCGAGGTGCAACTGCGCACACCTGCGCCCGCACCCGCAGCGCCGAAAGCACCCGCGCCGGCAGCGGTGTCACGCCCGCAACCGGCGCCCCGCCTCGAGTGGTGGCAGGTGGCCTTGCACCGGGTGGCCGACGTGATCCGAGCCGCGAGGCTCAGTGACCCGGAGGCGCGGAGCTTGGACGACATTGTTGAGGCTGGCTACCATCGGGCCCCGCAGGAGGCCAAACGGCTTCGGGACCTGCACCAGCGTGCCCTTGACGATGCGACAAGGCTGCGGGGACCGCTGGCGAAGGTCTATACCGACGCAGGGGACGCGGCGCGCAGGCTTCGGCGCCACGAGCGCGAGCACGACATTGAGCAAACACTCGCAGCGCTCCAGGCGACGCCGGAGAAGTTCGGTACTCTCCAGACGACGTGGTTCGGGCGAACGGCAGCGGCACGCGCGCGTCTGTCGGAGGTGGTCGAGCCGCTACAGACGGCGATCCGCTCCGGGAGGGAATTCCCGAGTCGGGCCGAGCTTGAAGCGGCGGAACAGCGTGCAGCCGAAGGGATCAAGGCCGGAATCGCAGCGCGCGAGGCGAAGCGTGCGCTACTCATTCGTGCAGCACAGTACGAGCGAGATGCCGCAGACTTGCTCGGGCCCTTGTTGCGCGCCGAGGCTTCGCCGCAGTGGATCGCAGAGCAGCTTGGGCGGCTGCTACCGCCGGAGGATCGCGAAGCGGCGCAGATGGTGGAGCGTGTGCTTAGGGCCGCACTCACCCGCTCGCGCGAGCAGAGATACGGGATCGACCTGTTCTGACAGACGAGGTCCGGTAGCGGCCTATTGCACGCGTTGAGGAACGACAGGGCATTCGACGTCCGCGAGGTCTCCGTTCAACTCGCCGTCGCGGAAGTGCTTGGCCCCTTGCAATTGCTGAGCAACGAAATCGATTGCGGCGCAAATCTTGGGATCGTCAAACCGGAGCAGGACTTGTGAGCGGCACTCAACCCAAAATTCCGATTCAGTAACGTTCAGCGGCAAAGCACGAGCGACCTGATCCCATCTGCGGAGGTCTCGCCTGCCACCGAGCGGTTCCATGTCTTGCCGGCAGAATTTCGCGAGTTCGCCTGTCGTGCACCCGGAGTGGCGTGCCTGCGACATCGGCCCAGCGAGGAGGCTCACCGCGTAGGCCCTCGCCAGTAGCGGCTGTTCCCGCAGAAAGTCCGGCCTGAAATCCTCGAAGTGCCGGAAGATCACCCATCCCCACCCTGTGCCATACGGGATCACGGTTGCCTCATTAATCTCCAGCCCGAGGCTGAACCCGACAACGGCGTGGCCCGCTTCGTGGTACGCCTCAACGGCGCCCAATGCGCCGGGTGAGCGGGTGCGTATCTCATCAATGGCAGACCGTGCTTCGCACCGCGCGCAAGCGCCCCCGCCGCTGCGGTCGCATTCCGGGGAGTGCGCCGTTGACCAAGGGAGCACGCAAGGCGGATATGGCAATTGACGTTCATTAAGTACCGTCCGCAGGCCATTCACGAACTCGCCGATTTCCTCACCCGCAGCAACGGGGATGAGGTACGCCTTCACTATAGGCTCGCCAACAACGCCGTCCTTGGTTCCGTCCCAGCAGATCTCTCGTATGTGGCAGCGTTCTGGTGGCAGGATTTCAAGTCTGTTCAGGCCTGCCCCAAACATTCTGGCCGTCACAACCTCAAGTGGACGCATCAGTAACGATCCCATGATAGTGCCTCTGCGGTGTTGTAGAGCCTGCTGCGGCTAAGCCATTTCTGGCTGTGCAGGACACGAATTGATAGCTGTTGGGCGTGTCCCCCGCTATGCGGGGGGTTTCGCACGCAGTAGGGCGCCAAACAACGTCGCCCAACTGCGCCGGGCCACCGCCGCCCCCCCAGTGAACTGCGTGGGGCGCCGATAAGCTGGCCCGGCGCTAATGAAGAACCGGATTGCACGAGTCAATTTCACGCCGGTTTAGCATTTTAGGCACGCGACGTATGCGCGATATTCTAAACGAGACGCTTCGTCGCCATTGCCACGTCCAAAGGTACCAATGAGGGCTTGCCTAGATCATCGTACATCCAAAGCCCCATGCCCGCCGTAGGCTGTGCGTTCTCTAAACTCTGTCGCGGATCCTCTCTAAATTCTGTCGCAGTCCAGGATCACTGACCCCGTAAGTTTCGCCGTCCAGCGCAGGGCAGATGCCCCACCGGCCGGAGGCGAGGGAGGATGATCCCGATGATCGACAGACATGCAGTGCACGCCCTGAAGAAGGCGAGTCTGCCCACGAAGCAGATCGCGCAGCAGATGGGCGTCTCGGAGCGTTCCGTCCAGCGGATCGCCAAGGAGCCCGCGGTCGAGGGAGCAAGCGACGTGCAGGCGCGCCGGCGCCGCGGTGTCGGGCGTCCCGCAGTGCCCGACCCGGTCCGGCACCGGCTGCGCGAGCTGATCGCGGCGGATCCCGCGGCCCCGCCGCTGGAGTTCCTGCGCCAGTTGCGCGAGGAGGGCGCCCAGGTGGGTGAGAGCACCTTCTACCGCGTCTTCCGCGTCGAGAAGGAAAAGCTTCCCGCAGAGTTGATGGTGCGCTTCGAGGGTATGGCCGGTGAGTTCGCCCAGTTCGACTTCGGGGTGGCGGACGTGCGGCTGCTGGACGGACGCACGCAGCGCATCCACTTCGCGGCTTATCGCCTCAAGTATTCGCGCTGGGCGTGGGTGGTGGTCGTCCCCGACGAGCGGGTCGAGTCGCTGGTGCGCGCGCTGCTCGCCTGCTTCGAGCATGCGGGCGGAGTGCCACTCAGGGTCGTCTTCGACAACCCGAAGACGGTGGTGCTGGGGCGCGACGAGCACGGCCGGCCGCGGTGGAACCCGACGCTGGCGCAGGTCGCCATCGACTACGGCTTCACCATCGAGCTGTGCGCACCCCGCAGCCCCGAGCAGAAGGGAGCGGTCGAGAACCTGGTCGGGTGGGTGAAGAAGAGCTTCTTCCGCGCCCGCCGTTTCGCCGACCTGGAGCACGACCTGCCGCGCCAACTCCTGGAGTGGCTCGTCGTCGGCAACGAAGAGCGACCCTCGCGGGCCACGAAGGTGATCCCCGCCGAGCGGCTGGCTGCCGAGCAGGCGCGGATGAAGCCGCTGGCCATCCTGCCGGCCGAGTACGGGCTGCTCTTCCCGGTGCAGGTGGGCCCCACCGCGATGGTCGAGTTCCAGGGGATCCGCTACGCCATGCCGGCCGGTGCCTGCGGCATTCCCGCCACGCTCCATCTCTACCCGGACCGGGTGCGGATCTCGACCGCCGGCGGCCGCTTCGAGTCGACGCACCCGCGCTTTCCCCAGCTCGGCAGGACCAGCTACCTCGCGGGCCAGCGCGCCGGACAGCTCGCGGCCGTCGCTGGGGCCCGCAAGCGGCTCTACTTCATGCGCGAGCGCATCCTGGAGCTCGGGCCCGTCGGCGAGGGCTATCTCACCGAGCTCATCCACGCCCGTCCCTTCACCTGGAAGGCCGACGTCGAGGCACTCTTCGCCCTCCTGGAGGAGGTCGGCGACGGCCGCTTCCTCAAGCTCCTGCAGCGCGCGCTCTTCCAGCGTCTCTACGGCGCGGAGTACGTCGTCCGCATGGCCGCGGAGGTGGCCTCGTGAGGGCGGCCGTCGGCAGCGGCGATCTGGACGCCATGCTCAAGCGCCTCCACCTCCCCACCATCCGCCGGCTCCACGCCGAGCTGGCGATCCGCGCCGAGGCCGAGGGAACGAGCTACCGCGACTACCTGGAGATCCTCGCCGCCGAGGAGATCGCCCACCGCGCCCAGACCCGCATCACCCGCTCGGTCCGCAAGGCGCGCTTCCCCTTCCTGCGCACGGTCGAGGACTTCGACTTCACCTTCCAGACCTCGGTGCGCCTGCAGATGCTCGGCACCCTGCTCGGCCCCGAACTGGTCGGCGAGGGCCGCTCGGCCATCCTCTCCGGGCCGCCCGGGCGCGGCAAGACGCACCTGGCCGTGGCCATCGCCTACCGCGCCATCCAGAACGGCTTCGAGGCCTTCTTCACCTCCGCCGACGAGCTGATCGGCGCGCTCTCCCACGCCGCGCTCGCCGGCCGACTCGAGGCGGCGCTGGAGCCCTACGTGCACCCGCACGTCCTGGTCATCGACGAGCTCGGATACCAGAGCTACGCCGCCGACGCCGCCAATGTGCTCTTCCGCGTCGTCAGCATCCGCCACCTGAAGCGCCGCTCCACGATCGTCACCACCAACAAGCCTCTGGCGGCCCTCGGCCAAGTCCTCCATGATGCCGATCTCGCCGAGGCCATCCTCGACCGCCTCCTGGAGCGCGGCACCCACTACGTCCTGCGTGGACGGTCCTACAGAACCCGCAACTTCAAGGAGGATCTCAGCCAGACCGCCGAACTCGACGCAGCCTGAACTCCGCCTGGTGGCGACAGAGTTTAGAGAGAAACCGCGTCAGAGTTTAGAGAACCCACAAGCCGCGCCCCGGCCGCTCTAATCCCTATGCCGGCGCCGATGGTCGCCTGCCGCAATCCGGTGTGTTCAAGCGAATCCGCGGGGTCGCGAGTCGCAGCGGGCGGCGCAACGATCGTCTCCTGCCGGCGTTGCGGCTTCACCTGCATGGAGCGGGATGGCCGGAGGCTTCGCGTGCTGCGCTACGGACCTATATGGGAACGCCGTCTCGGGGAACTCGTCGCGATGCCAGAGGCGGCTCTGCGCTGGATCGCGCTGCAACTCGGCGTCGATGCCACCACCGTAAAGCAACAGGCCCAGCGGCTTGGCGTTCAACGCCCGACCTGGCGAGTAAGGGACACGTCCAGCGAATCAGCGGCGGACCGGCGGAAGGCGCTCGGTCGTCACCGCGACGTATGGAAACAACTCCGGATCGCCCATCCGCTCGAGGGACGGAGCACGCTCCGGGAACGTGCCCCTGCCACGTACACCTATCTTCGCAGGTACGACCGCACCTGGTTCGAGCAGCACCAGCCGCCGCGTGCTCGCCCGGATCACCGCCGGCCACGCGTGGACTGGCACGCGCGCGACGCGGAGATGCTCGTCCTCGCGCGCGCTGCCGTTTCCCGGCTCAGAGATCGAACGCGCCCGGTCCGCATCAGCCTGCGCGCGATCGCCGGGGAGATGGGCCACGTCTCACTGATCGAACAGCACCTGGACAGGATTCCCGAGACTGCCACGTTCCTGCGCGATGCCGTGGAATCACGGGTCGAATTCGCCGCGAGGAAGGTCGCCCTGATCGGCGCGGCGCGGGCAGGGAAAGCTCCGCTTCCGCGATGGCTTCTCGCCCGTCGAGCCAACCTTCGCCCCGAACTAGTCGCCGAGGTCGCGGACGAGCTGGAACTGTGGACATCCACCGAAGGCGGGTGCTATGAACCCGACCGGGACAGACTGTACCGCCGCTGCTCGCCTGGGACGCGATCGGCACCGTGAATGTGTTGTACGTTTCCGCTCGCGAAGTCTTTCGCGCCGGCATCCTCTGTGGCGCCGTGAGCGTCATCCTTCTTCACAGCTACCCGTCCGGCGACGTGGAACCAAGCCCGCAGGAATCCTGGTAACGCGGCGCTTCGAGCAAGCGGACAGTTCGGCGCGTGAACGTCCTTTAGAACCCGAGCGCGGTGAGAACGCTGCGTGTCACCCAAGGGAGGCTTCGCCGCACCTTAATCTCATGTACCGGATCAAGGGGAATGGGCGTAAGCTCACCGAGCGCTTTCAGACCAGCGTCCGACGGCGTTGTCGCGGTCAACGGGTGCGTGATGCATATCGCTCGGCGCTGGCCGCCGGGGGCGGATACAAGAATCGGCACCGTAACCGGCCCGATCGTCGGGACATCAATTGTTGCCCCACTCTCGACTGTAAGCGCAGCACCGCCCTGCCGACGAAGGTCCTCGGCGAGGGTGGCACATGCGCGGCCGGCGCGCTCCTGATTCACCACCGGTCGCGTATCGTGGAGAAGGTACCGCAGGAGATCTACTCCGATATGCCGATCAAGGCGGTCGTGCTCGAACTTGTTCTTGAAGCACGCTCGGGATCCGGCCCGTCGTCCTGGGCGGGTGCGGGAACCCTCGCGTCGATCACGGCGACGAGCTCGGCCGCTTCGCGTGCGAGGGCTGCGTCCTGAAGCTTCTCAGCCGCCCGCCTGGCCTCGTCAGCGTAGCGGTGCGCCCTCGGCCAGTCCTGGAGCACGCGGACCGCCTCCGCGAGGTGCAGCAGCACGGCCGGGGCGTACTCGTCGTGCACCGCCACCAACTCGAGCGCCTTCTGCTCCGCGGTCCGTGCGATCTCGGTCCGTCCTGACCCGGCCTGTGCCCATGCCAGCGTGGACCAGAACAGCGCCCGGATGCTCGGGGAGCGCATCCGGTCACGGGCCATCTCCACCAGCGCCACCGCCGCGGCGTAGTTGTGGAGCCTCACGAAGCCGTAGCCGAGATCGTGCGCCAGGGCGGGGATGTACGGATGCCTGTCAGGGTACAGGCTCAGCGCGGCGGTGACGTGCCGGTCCATCTCCGCGAAGGTGCCGATCTCGGCCGCTATGGTCATGAGGTCGTGGCACGCCTCGGCCGACTGCCGCGCGCGGCCGGTACGCTTGGCGCCGCGGGCGGCCTTCACGAACCATTCGCGGGCTTCGTCGCGCCGCCCCTCCGCCTTCAGCGTCGCGCCGTAGCCGAGCAGCGCCGCGATCCGGTGCTTGCGACTCTTCTCACGGATCGCCAGTCCGTGCCCCCTCTCGAACCAGGCGCCGGCGTTCGCGAGCGCGGCCGCCCGGCGGCAAGCGCGCCCGGCCGCAACCGCGAGCTCGGCGCTGTCGGGATTCACCGTGGCGGCCGCCTCGGCGAAGTGGGACGCCGTCTCGAGCAGTCCGGTCTTCTCCGCCCACACGGCTACGCGGTGGCAGGCGAGCGCAACCTGCTCCCGCTCGACGAGCTGCGGGGACTGCCGCAGGAGGGCGAAGACACCCAGCGGCATCGTGAGCTCGGGCACGAGGGCCTGGGCATATGCGTACCGTTCGCGCCGCTCCTCCGTCAATTCGCCGAAGAGCGTGCTAGGGTCTGCCTGGGGCGGGCACTCCGCCAGCGCGCGCACGTTGCGCAGCGAGAACCAGAGAACCAGTCCCACCAGGTCGGGAGATACGCTTTCGAGCGCTTTTACTTCAGATAGCCAGGGGCGCGCGGGCGGGACGGGTTTGATCGTCTTGGTCCGCGGTTTCCCCGTTCGCCTCGCCATGGTTCATCCCGTGCATTCCGTACAAGTGGCACGTATTCCGACACGATAATGGTACGGAGAGAACAGCGCCATGTTAGGGCCGAAACGAGCGAAAAAGCGTTAAGAAGCGGGGCCTGACGCCGCGCCAGCGCCTCCTTCCCGGCCTCCAGGGACGGGGGACGCTACGGTGCAGTGCGCGATCGCACCGGCGGGGCGTCAGCCCGTGCGGAAGGCGTGGACTTGTCCGTGGCCGCGGGTACCCCAGCCTCCTCACGGAGCCAGTCGGGCAGAGGCACGCCGGCACGCTGGTAGCTCAGCAGCAGCGCCTCGGCGACATCGCGCCGCGCCCTGGCGCGATGGCCACCTGGAAGGTCGTGCACTGCCGTGGCCAAGATCACCAAGCCGAGCGGCGTGAACATCGGCGGGCGGTCCTCAGCCCACCGCCGAATCTTCTCCAGGGCGCCATCCCTGGGGCGCGTGCGCTGTTCCAGGAACTTCCGCAGCACGGAGCGCCCCACGCCGATTACCCGGGCGAGATCGTCCTGCCCCGGGTGGTCCTCGAGCTCACGCCGCAGCGCCCGCCGAAGGATCTCCAGCCCGCGCGTGTCGGCGTACGCGTCGACCTCGCTCGCGTCGAGCGACGCCGGACCCAGCCTGTAGCTCAACCGCAAAGTACACCTCGGGGCAGGAGCGATCCCGGAGTTCGGACCCCTTCACACTACTTGCGGCGGGCACCCGCGGAACCGGCGCTTCCTGGCGGTTTGGGAATGAGGTGGCTCCTCTGCTGGCCCTTCCGCCAATGTTGTACATAGAGCACAGCGATCGGCTTTAGCCGCGCGGACCCTCACCTTTCCGCGGCCGGAAAGCACGATTTCGGCAGCCGACACCGGCATTCTGGTTCCTCCACACGCCCAAGCTGGCTCCTTCGCTCTGCCAGAGGGCGACAGCGCCCGAGCATCGGGACGCTCACCTCTTCTCCCAGAAAGTGAAAGAAGTGGCGATTCCTGGCGCGTCGCGGTTTGGCGCTCCAGTGTGGGTCGCTCTACCTTTTCGCCGTCCCCTCTGGGTGGGTGGACACCGGCCTCGCGGGTGGCCGTTTCGTGGGTGGGATGGAGCGCGCCAGGGCTCGAGCGGAGGACCGCGCGTGTCCTGGCGTCGCATTCGGGCCTACCACTTGTCCTGTACGCGCTCACCTGCAGCCTGCCGGGAGACGGTGTCAGAGACCGCGACGGCGGCGCGCAGTTCCGAGGCCGCCTTCCTCCACGCAGCCTTGTGCCGGGCCGTCGAACGCAGCTCGGTGCGGGACGTGGCGGCGCGGTCTGAGTTAAGCCATGGGTGCGTGCACAAGATCGTGACCGGTGGCACCACCCGGATGTACGGGGTCACGCTCAGGAAGCTTCGCACCTGGTATCTGAGCGAGTGGGCGGCCGGGGGTGACGGTCTCACACCGGAGGTGGCCGCCTACCTGATCAGCCAGGTGTTGGCGACAGTTCCACCCGGCCAGCGCCAGAGCGCCGCACGTGAGCTCGTACAGTCGCTCGACAGGATCTACCGAGCCTACGACGCGCCACGGCCGGCGTGGCTCTCCACCATGGCGGTCGAGGTCCGGAGGCCCGATGGATCCGCGTAAAGACGCCCGCGACAGTGGCGCAGTACCCCTAACGCCAGCGAGGCGACCGATCGTTCTACGGTCTGTCCTTCCCGGCGATCGCTCACAGGTTCCTTCGGTGCCGGCTGGCACTCACAACATCCGGGACGGCAGCGCGGGCGGCGCCGCCGGCAGGACAGTGCTGGTCAGTGGCGGGTGAGGACCTGGAGGCGCTGCAACAGCAACTCGCCGAAAACGCGCGCGAGACATTGCGCCTGCTGGTCAGCCGCGTCGACGATCCGGAGCGGCTAGCGCTGCTCGATGCGCGTGCCGCGGTACTGCGCGCCAGGGTCAGCGCGGCCCGCCCGAAGTCAGAGGATGCTCCACTGAGTCTGTTGCGTGGCCTGCGGCCGGAGGCGGGGTGATGGTGGATGTGGCGGCATTCCTGCCCGCCTGCGAGGCGGCCGGCCTCTGGAAAGGTGCTCCCACGCATGCGCGGAGAACACGGCCTCGCGCACATTGTGCGCCCGGCACCGCTTCCGCGAGGTGGGGGTGTACGCGAAGCATTCGCAACTCGACGACGTCTGGCGCGACGTGATGATTGTGGAGCGCTGCTGGAGTCAGTCCTGGGGGTCCGCGGTGGCCGCAGACCCGATTCTGCTGGATCTCTCTGCCGGACGAGTGGCGCGCCCGCATCGTGCCGGGTGCGGCGACGATGGGACTCGCACGTGATCCGCGCGTGTGGGTTGCGGCCGCGCTCGCGGCGGCCCTGGCCGTGCTGGTTCCCGGCTTGTTCGCCTCGCGGCTGGCGTGCGGTAAGGCGGAACTGGCGGAGGCGCGCGCGGCGTACCGCGGCGAGGCGGCGGTCGTGCGGCGGACAACTCAAGGATCGCCGCGCTGCAGGGCGACAGCGTCCGACTTTCGGGGACGCTGGGGGCATCTGGCCGCGCTGGAGACGGAGCGCTACCGGTGGCCACAGTTGATGAGCGCGGCCGCCGCGAGCCTTCCGGCGTATACGTGGCCGGGGGGCTGGACATGAACGCCGCCGCCGCGGGGCAGCGCCAGCAGTTCAGCGTGGCGCGGCGTCGCCCCCGACCAGGCGGAGGTGAGCCGTTACGAGCATGCGCTGAGCCGGCAGCCTGGTATGGCAGGCGTGGCGCTGGAGGGTTCGGAGAGTTTGGAACTCGGTCCGTTTCCGCTCGTCGGGTTCTGGATCGAGGGGACGGTCGATTCAGCGCGCTCCACCTGTCGTCGTCATAGACCCATGACGGAATCGGCCTCCGCGAGGGGAGTCCTTCCCGGATTCTGGAGCTTGGGGCAGTCCTGACTCGAGGACCACGCGATCGCGCAGGGAAGGAGGAAATTGAGTGGATCTGATCGAGAGAACCGAGGGCAGTCGCGGGGCTTGTCCGGGGATGTGAAGCCAGTTCGGCAGCGCGGTGTCGCACGGCCGAATCCAGGTCTCCAATGCGGTCGCCATGGAGCTCACCTGGCAGGTGATGGAAGGCGGGCGGCGGCGCCGGCAGGAGGAGGCGGGGCGTGAGCGGCGGGAGGTGGTGCTTGGAGGGCGCCGGTGCCGGACGCCCCCCTACATCGCTTAACCGTGAAAGTGGCAGCCGGTTACATTATTTTCAGTAGCAGAGCAAACCACTCCGGGAGTGTTCCCAACCATCCCGAACGCCAGACAGCTAGCCAGAGCTTCAGCAAATTCTGGAACCAGCGGAGACGGGTTCCAACGGCGCTTCGCCGGCAGCCTATATGAACGGTAACCCGGTGCGTGCCGGCTGGCGTGGACGTCACCGTCTCGATCGTGACCGGAAGCCCTGCCGTAAGGCTCCGCCAGATCAGATCGTCGTACTCTCGGACTTGCTGTCGCTCTCCACTTCCTCCAAGCAGCATCGGTGTCGGCGCACCGTCGCTGGGACCAGTACAACTCTGCGCGCGACTAGCCTCATCGAGATGCTGCGCCAGACTGGTTCCGATGACTCGGCTGTTCATCCTCTACCTCCCAGATCGGGTGGCCGGATTGCCACCATGGATCCAAGTGTTCGAGGCATCTGTAGCTCAGAGCTGATTTTATGCTCCTAAGTCCCAGTCTTGAGTGCTGGGATTGCTGCTTCGCATACGGATGGAATGCGTTCTGAAATCCGTCGCGCTCCATCCGGGTTTCGCTTTGTGGAATCGAGACTGCTGCCCGGCGGTGAATTTCATCCGCAGCCATCCGAACGAGGACCGGCGCAACGCCTTTAGAAAATGATCCCGGGGATGACTCCCTGCGCACCAATCCCTTTGCGCTGTTAACTGAATGCACAGGACGCTTGCACTGATCGCCCCGCCTCAAAAGGGGCTGCTGGAGGGGTTCTCGAACGGCTTAGTCACCCTTGCGAACTTTGTAGAGGCTAAGGCTCCGTCCTCGGACGTCCGGATTATTGACCTTGCCGTATCGGCAGAGGAAGAGGTCGAATCTGGTATCTTCGAACGAATTGGTCCGGATCCCGGTTTGCTCTTCGTGGGAATTACGACGACCACGGCGACCTACCAATCCGCTCTTGGGGTGGCACGCGCGTGCAAACGCCTGTACCCGTCGTGTCGCGTGGTGCTGGGCGGGCATCACGCTTCGCCCCAAGACGAGGTGATCCTGCGCCTTCACTACCCACTGGTTGACTACATCGTGCGGGGTGAAGGGGAACTCGCGTTGCTGACGCTGTTTCACGAGTACCCGAACGTCCGCTCTGTGCCGGGCCTTTCGTATTTGATCGGCGGGGCGCTCTGTCGGAATCCCAGCGCTCCTCTTCTGCCGACGGAAGAACTGGATCTTCTCAGCCCGCTGCACCGCGATCTGACCCCCCGCTCGGTTCCTGGAAAATTTGGACATGTAACCTATGTCTCCGCGAGGGGATGCCCTCTGAAGTGCGCTTTCTGCTCCGTTGCAAATCAGTCTATCCGGGCGAAGAGCGTTCCTGCAGTAGTGCGAGATATACAAGCCCTCGCGTCCGCGCTCAGGTGCACCAGTATCGCTGTGGAGGACAACTTCTTCGCGCACTCCCCGAAGCGAACGCTTGAACTGTGTGCGGCAATGGAGGAGCTACAGCGGACCGTTCGGTTCCGATGGGACTGCCAGACGCGGGTGGAATCGATGCGGCGTTCGGACATCCTCGCAGCCATGGAGCGCGCAGGGTGTGAGGCTGTGTATCTGGGCGTGGAAGCACTCCAGGCCGAGCAGCTGATATATCTTGGTAAGACGGCGAATCCACGGCAGTATCTCGAATGGCTTCACGGATCGGTAATCCCGAAACTGCTCGACACTTCGGTTGAGCCTTACGTGAACCTTCAACTCGGGATTCCCAACGAGACTACGCAGCAGCGAGAGCAATTCATCAAGGCATTAGCCAATCTGGGCGAACAGGCTGCCGCAGCGGGGCGGGTGATTACCGTGTTCCCGCAACTCAACGTTATCTACCCTGGAACGCGCCACTTCGAAGACGCGTTGATGTCAGGGCGTTTTGGCTCCAAGGCAGAAGATATCTTTGAAGATTTCACGGCTTGGGAGGCACGGCAGGAACCGGTGCTCCACTGGCTTGGCGACCACTTCGCCCACGGCACCGGGGGGATCCCAGTTGGGATACTGGACCCGTCCCTGCTTCGCACGAGGAGCTTCCGGGTTGATCCTGATCTCGTATTAGGCGTGGTGAACCAGTTGAACCGCATGGAGGATCTCCGCGGTATCTCTATCTTCCATTATTCGGCACATACAGTCGGCTCAACGCCACAAAGCACCGAGGCGGCCTCCACGGGACAGGTGCTCGCATGAGTGCTCTGATCGCTCTCGGCGAGAACGCACTCCTTCAAGGACTTTCCTACGGGGTTGCTGTCCTCGGCGTTAGTATAGCTTTCCGTGTACTTCGCTATCCAGACCTGACGCCGGATGGAAGCTTCTTGCTGGGTGCTGCGATGTTCGCAGCAGCGGTAACACACGGGGCGCACTGGAGTGTTGCCCTAATGCTGGCCGTCATGGCCGGCGCGTGTGCTGGACTGTGTACCGGAGCACTGCACTTTTCGGCTGGAGTCAATCGACTGCTCTCCGGGATCCTGACCTCGATGGCGTGTTACTCGATTGCGTTCCGGGTGCTCTCGGGTAAATCGAATATCGGCCTTCCAGCAGATGCTTCGTTGCCGGGGGGAATCGGAGCAATCGGTGGCGGGAGAGGAGTCGCGGAAATCATCGCATGTTTGGTCTTCGCGGGTGGCTGGCTGCTGCTAGTCGTGCTTTTTCTCCGCAGTGAGTTGGGTCTTGTGGTGCGAGCCTCCGGCGCGAATGCGCCTTTTGTAGCGGCTCTCGGTCGCAGACCCGATCGGTACCAGCTCGCCGGCCTCGCGGTTTCCAACTCGCTCGTCGCGGCGTCCGCAGCACTGGTGGTATCCCGCCAAGGGTTTGCCGACGTAAACATGGGTATCGGCGTGATCGTCACGTTGGTCGCCGCGATGGTGATCGGAGAGGAAGTGGTTCACCGACTACGACGCGATCCTGAACGTGGCGTGACTGCTCGTGCGGTGTCTGGGATTGCAGGCACGGTTGTTTACTTTCTCTTGTATTTGGTGGTTCTCCGCGCCAGCATCCTCGGCTGGATTCCGCTGCGAATACAGCCGACGGATCTAAAGATCTTCTCGGCGGTGCTCATCGTAGTTGCAATCGTAGCCCGAAGTGCTCGTGCCGGGAGGCGTGGGGATGCCCTCCTGTTCTGAACTCGCACCAAGGAGATCGTCATGAAACGCCGAACGCTGCTGATTGTGGTTGTGTTGGCGCTGGTGGTTGTAGGACTGGGAACATGGGCGCTAACTCACCGGAATACGTCCAAGCCCACTGTCGCAATCCTGAACCTGTTGTCGCACCCTATCCTCGACCAATCGGTCCAAGGGATTAAGGATGGGTTACAGGATCGAGGCTACTCACCAGAGCGCGTCCGAATCATCGAGGTCAATGCTAATGGGGAAATGGATAAGCTGGATGCGCTTGCCCGAGAAATGCTGGCAGTCAATCCGGACGTCATCGTACCCGTTTCGACCCCGATGTCGCAAGCTGTGGTGCGTGCCGCGTCGGCGAAGCAGGCCATCGTATTCAGTACCGTCACCAATCCTGCTGACATCGGCATTCGCGCTGGCGCAACGAACGTGACGGGTGTCTCCGATGTAGTGAACTACGCGGCGAATCTCGACCTGCTGAAGGAGTTGTTCCCGGGGGCGCGGCGGATCGGCATCATCTACAACGCAGGCGAACGAAATTCACAGTACGGGGTTGACCGCGTTCGTCAGCTTGCCGCTGAGCGTGGCCTGGATCTCCGGCTGGTGACGGTATCGCGATCGGATCAGGTGGTCGATGCAACACGGTCCCTCATAGGGCAAGTGGATGCCATTTATGTCGGATCGGACAACACCGTCGTTTCCGCTATAGCAGGTGTCACACGCGTGGCGTACGAGAATCATATCCCTGTAATCGCGAGTGACATCGGAAGCGTGGAGGACGGAGCTCTCGCGGCAGTTTCGGTGGATTACCGCAAACTTGGCCGTACCGCCGGCGAGATGGTGGCCCAATTGCTCTCGTCGGGTGAGAGCCCGGGCGAAATCCGGCCTGTGGCTTTTCAAGGTGATGCCCTCGTTCTAAACGATCAGGCGGCAGAACGCTTAGGGTTTACTTTTCCCGCAGGTGTGCGCAGTCGCGCGGCCAAGGTGGTCGGGCCATGAATCATCTCGGGCGGGTGGGGCTACGAATCCGAGGGCTAACAAAGGTCTTCTCGGTGCCATCCGGACCTGTATTCGCCCTCAAAGGCGTGGATCTCCAAATCGATCCGGGGGGACTTGTTGCGATCGTCGGCCACAACGGAAGCGGGAAGACAACTCTTCTCAATCTGATTGCAGGCGATTACTATCCAGAAAACGGCGCGATCGTGTCGTGGGATGGCAGTGGTGAGTGCGACTGGACACGCCTTCCAGGGTGGGTGCGTGCGCGTCATGTCGCGCGAGTTCTGCAGGATCCGGCGCGCGGGACGGTAGGAGAGCTGACTGTGGAGGAGAATCTCTGGTTGGCTTCTCTCAAGAACGGCATGCCATCGCCATTTCGGTTTTCCACGTCTGGAAGTTCTCGGCGCGACCTCAGCGCTCGCCTAGTCCGAGTGGGTCTGGAAGATCGATTCGCCACACGCGTAGACGAGCTGAGCGGTGGTCAACGCCAGATGCTTGCGGTCGAGCTTGCCCTCCTCCGACATCCTTCCGTGCTCCTGCTCGATGAGCATACTGCCTCGCTTGACCGGCGTAACGCTGCGCAGTGCATGAGCTTGACGGAATCTGTGTGCCGGGAAGCCGGCATTACCGTGCTGCTGGTGACCCACAATCTATCCGACGCAGCTTCCTTTGGAGATCGCGTGATCGTCATGCAGGATGGCCGAATCGTGGCGGATCTGCCAGGGGCACGGCATTCCGGGTTGACCGGCGACGAACTGTATCAGCGGTGCGGGTACGCTCTACCGCGTACCGGTTCAGACATAGCCGGCGCTTACTCTCCCGCGTGAAGTCACTGCTGGGCTGATCCGCTCACTCCCGTGAGCGAATCGGTTGCTATGAAGCCATTCTGGGAGATTGGCCGATGAGCGGAAGAAAAGATGTGGAGCATGTTGCCAGTTGTGCGGAGGCGGGGCTCGCAGGTGAGTTTCGTTTTCCGGACGATATCGCATTCCTATTCACGTTCGTTGACTACCTGACGCTCGCGTTCAAGCTGCCGATCGAGGTCACGATTGAGGATCAAGCTCGTGCTCTCGCCTTCCCCATTCGCGATGCTTCCACGCAACGGCTCACCGCCCCAATCCCATTCGAGCATCTTTCCGTTGTTGTAGGGACTTCTTCGAAACGTAGGCTGGAGTCCGCGACCAAGGTCGTGGAGCAATTCCTGGCTGGTATTCCAGTCGACGATCGCGATCGGATCGCGGGAAGGCTGTCCGGCGCGATGCAAGCGCTCGTGGAAACCCCCGATAGTAACGAGTGCACCCGCTGTGGTGGAGGACCAACCGTTCAAGAGCATCAGGCGTACCTCAGTCCCTTCCGCGACGCTCTCGCCGATATCCTTTCAGAGTTCGAGTTTGGGGGCTCGCCGGTTTTGACTCTGACCGAGCACGGCCCGTTTCTGAATCTGTTCGCTGTCGTCCAGTATGCATCTCCGGACGCTGAGCCTGAGACTCGTTCGCCTCGAACTGCTAGACTCCTTCTAACGCATACTCAGGAAGCGGTCGTCGAGAGCTTTTGGGATCACTTGCCACCCGAAAAACGCTCCGGCATTCTACGGACCTTCCTCGCACATCATGGGACGCCACGCCATCGGCACGGCCCGGACGTGCTGGAAATGCCGCTTGCTCCAGGGTCGCGTGCAATCGCGGATACAGTCTTTGCCACGGGAGTACTCTCGCTGGTTTCTCGCCTGGATAAGTCATCAGACGCACGTGAACACGTAGCCGAGGACGCTCCGGATTACGCCCGCCGGCTCTTCGAGGACGAGTTCTACAGGTGGCTGGATCTGTCGAGCGGCCGACAAACGCGGGAACAGCAGCAGATGCTTTGTTACGTTCCGTGTCACGTAGCCGGAGTGCCATGGATCGCTTTCTTTATTCTGAGCGAGCCGAGCCAGGCCCAGCGCAGGTACCAGATTTATCGGGACACGTTTCCCCGCCTTTTCGCGCGTGTCCGAGCTGCCGCGGCTGACGCCTACGCTAAGTGGCTCGCCGAGAAGCTGAATGATGAGCTCGTCGGCCATTTGCAGGAATCACGCGCTTTCGACCCAACGCGCGTGAATAAGGAGTGGCACCGGCTCTCCTGTTGTTTTCCATTTGAAGTGCCAGAGCTCCGAGCGCCTGCTGAGACTGCTGCTCCGGATTCAGTGTTTGAGGCGGGGGGCCAGTGTTGGGAGATCTGTTGGCAGAGTGAGATGAATCCGCATTTTCCTCACCGGCTGCCCGGTGCTCCGAATGCGGCCGTCGGGCTTCCCGAGACGTCGTACGGTGCCAAGCAGATTCAGTCGTTGATTGCGAGGTTCGTCTCCCCCTATGTCAATGTTCTTCGAATAGGAACGGAACTGCGCGCCCGTGAGGAAAAGCTGCAGGCGTACCTTGAGGCTAGCCACACAGAAATCCATCGGTTGAATGAGATTCGGTGGAGACTGAGTGGATTGCTTGAACCTGCCGGAGATGGCGAGGTGGGAGCAGTGGACGAGTTCATGGAGGCCAAAAACATCGTTGAGGCAATGTATGGCGCGCACATGGTTCGCTTGGCGATGAGCTACAACTTCATCGAGGGGCATCCGAACGCCTATCTTGCGAACCAACAGTTCCAGTCGCAATCAGACGTGGATATTTCTAGCATCCTACGCCAACTTAGAAATACCTACTATCGGGATGAAGAATCGGGAATGATCTGGCGTTTACAATTGGAAGGATTGGAGGCTATTAGCCACGCCCGTCCCAGTATCCTTGCAGCCTATCCCACTGAGAAAACTGCACAAGGTTATCGGTTCACTCCGCGCACAGAGTTCTACACTTATCTATTGTGGGAGACCCTATTCAACGCAGCGCGGCATGGACTGAGGAGAACGTCTGGCAAAGTTCGGGTCGTAGTCCGCTTGGAACAGTTAACCGACGGCGCGTATGCGTTGCGTATCATCAATCCGGTTGATTGGAATCTGCCGTTTCACGATTGGAAGTATGCGACCGACGCCGAGCGGGCTGGAGGGTTGCGGTTGGTGGGTGCCGCAGCAAGGGATCTCGCGCTCGGTGAGGTGCAGTACCGCGTCCAGAGTCGCCCTCAAGCCCCGGTTTTCGAGGTGCTACTGAAGCTTGACAGGCTAATGCCCGTAGGGACTCTCATTCTGGAGGCAGGCCATGGACCCGATTAGGTTTTGGTTCCTGATCGATGTTAACGAGCCCGGTGAAGTCATGCCCGATGAGCATGGAACGTACCGAATTGCAAATGGGCTGTTCGTCGGAAAGGTATTCCGGAACCCTGGCGAACTCGATACCGAGTTGGAGGAGCAACCCGGAAAAGATCCGCCTGCTTGCGAGTTGCTCCTACTGGATTACGATCTATCGGCCGCGGCGTTGGCCAGCGCGCGGGACGACTGGGACGACGATGCTCTCGTCCGTGAATTGTTGGGAGAGGTATTTGTAGACGAAGGGCCGCCGATGCCCCAACCTGGAGCGTATAACCCCCGATCTGCGCTCGGAACGAACTCCATCAACTATAAGGGGCTGTTTGGCGCAGTCGGCTGCCTCCGTATTGCAAGAATGCACCCGCTCGCTGCGGTGCTAACTACACGGTTCAGTGAGCCTCTGCGTCAGCGACACCCAGAGATTACAACACTTGAGAAATGGCTTGAGTCAACAATGATTGTGGTCCGCGACGAGGAAGTCGGAGTTCGGACGTGGGAATCCCTGCTGAAACCTGGGGTGAAGGGACTCCGAGCTGCAATCACGGAAGCTGTTCGAAACCGGGCCGCGTCAGTAGACGAGCGTGACTTAGAGGCGCTCTTGGGACACCACCCGATCGATGTTGTGCGCATTCGCTCTAAGCTGGCCAATGTAGCACTACCGCTCACCGCCGTCTTCTTCGATCACTCGGGAAACGGGATTGAACGCGCTGCGGCTGTCTGGGCTCGTGAAGTGACTATGGCCACGTTCGGGTCGGGAGAACGCTATCGTGAGTATCGCGATGCAACGATTCTATACGAAGAATACCGAGAATTATATGAGGGCAATTGGATTGTCCCGCGCTATCATTTGGGACGGTTGTGCCGGCAGCTCGGTAATGCCCGCCTCACAGGAGGTGCGTTGGGGCAATCGGAGGCAGAAGCGCTCGCAGAGCTGGCGAAGCTCTTTGAAGTGGACGTCGGAGTCCTGCTGGATCACCTGGATTTAGAGAACAAATTCCGCGAGGCTGAGTCCGGGGTCCTGGTGGCAGATGATCCGCTGTTCATGGGCCTTTGCGAACGTTTCGGCTTGGACCCGCATCATCTTCTCGCGAACATAACCCCTGCTAAAAGGGCGATTTCGAAAACAAACCCTGCAGTGGTGAGCTGGCTTCGCACACGGGCTTTGTGGGACGAAACACCGGAGGTCGCGCGACTAACTGTGTGGATGCTTTCTCTCTACCTGGGGTGTCTTTGGGCGCGAGCGAATGCGTTGCTGGAGCGCCTTCAGAAGGTCTTCTGTGCGAGACACGACAATTTCCCCCCGCTCGACAAGCGAGACATGTTCCTCATTCTGGATCCCTTGCCGGAAAGCTCGGTGTTCACTTCGCTTGATACACCCCGTATCGAGAATACGCTTTCCTCAAATCTGAAGAACGATATCGGATTCTGCTCTCCGGACCGCCGCGAGTCGACAATCCTCTCTACGTTCGCCCGCACGCTGAATTGGGTAGGTGACTCGCGGGGCGATGAAGAGCTTCGCAGAATCGCAAGCGACTGGTACGCGAACGAGACCAAGCTTCGCAACCGTCGCAGTACATCCAGCGGGAGCTTGGCCTCAGAAGCCGATCACGGGCATGCGGAATCGGTCCTGACAGCGGTGTCACCTCCAACTGAGGTTAGAGCCGAAACGCTCCTCGCTGATCTGGTGCTTCTCGCTCAGGGTCAAGATAATGTACTTCTCATCTCGGACCTCGTCGACCGTCTCGATGCCACGCCCTCCGGCGTGCCAGACCCTGTAGTAGCGGAAGTCCTGATCGGATTAGTCGCTGCCGATATCCATTTCGGTCCGCTCCCGGCGATTCGCGAATCTCAAGTTCGAAAGTTACCCGGCCTCGGTCAGATCGGAGTGATCGGTTCCACTGACTTTCGGACCTTGGCCGAGCAAGCGGTGCAGACGGAACCCTCGCTAGTGCACTTGACGAGAATGCTCGCCTATGGGCACACAGGAGTGCTCGCAAGCGTTCTGGAGAGCTCATTGGCGGCTGGCGCGGCCCGTTGGGGTGTTTCGTTGGCGGAACTCCAAGACCATGCGGAGAAGGCGTTAGCGCGTGCTCTGCGCGCGTATCGGGTTATTGAACGAGGTTCATGGGAGAAGTACGCTGAAAAATCTGTGAGAAACGAAATTCTCCGTGTATTGCGCCGCGCGCGTGCCGCAGCGGACGAGTGGGGGATCCACTTGGTTCCCATCGATGAGGCGAGGGCGAAGCCAATTGAGGGAGATTGGGACGTCCGAGTTGCTGATGAAGAGGACGATCCATTGCAGAACGCGTTGGACATTCTGTCACCGCTCCCATTGGACGTGCGGAACGCCGTGCTGGCCATGTTCAAACCGGCCCGTGTCTATCTAGAGCGCGAGGGATACCCGCTTCCAACATCCATTACGGACCCGCTACACCGAAGACTGCTGTTCTTAGCGGGCCTGAAACTCGATGTGACGTAGTTCCACAGCGTGGAACCTTCCGAGTTTCTTTCGGCGGATTTAGGGAATTGGTTCTAACCACCTGATGTACCATTGGGAGGAGTCCAGATGACGCACCATGCGCGTTTGATGACAGCCTACGATCGCTTGGCTAAGTGGTATGACCCCATGTACCGCGCGATGGGCATTCGAGAGTTCTCCTACGATACCGACTTGGCACGCGCGCTGATCGGGTTTGCTGGCTCGATCGGAGCTGTTGACGTCCTCGACTGCGCCTGCGGCACGGGAAACCCGATCATCGGACTCAAGCACCTCGAGCCGCGGTTACGCGTATGGGGCACGGATGCCAACCGGAGCATGCTCGGTGAGTGCGTGCTCAACGCGCTGAAGACCGGCATGGGGGTTCAGCCTCTGGACGGCGACGGAGATCACTCCGCCATTCACTTGGGCTTGGCGACGTGGGAGCAGTTGCCGGGGGTTTTCTCTCGCAGGTTCGACCTTGTAATGTGCCGCGGGCAAACGATCTACCACCTTGTTGAGCGCTCAGCTATCGTTGAAGCGATCCGACATATGGCTGCCTTGCTTCGTCCCGGCGGCTATGTGCTCCTAGACGTTCTTCGCTGGACACCTGATCTGCACGGGGAGGAAGGACGGGACCACGTCAAATTCCGAGGATGGCTCCCACCCGATGACCACGCGAACCCGCTCGGATGTCGCGTAATCTTCGTCGACTCGCTCTCGTACCGGGAAGATCCACGGGCCGTCCGCGGGGTCATCCAGACCAAAAGTCTGGTGGTGCTGGGGGATTTCCCCGAAGGTGCCCGCGTTATAGAGGAATTAGCCGTCGATGGCGCCCCCTTTACAGCCGAGGACTTGAGTGAGATGGCTGGCGAGGCTGGTCTCACCGAGATATCTCAGCTGGACTTTCAGGGACCGCGGTATGCAGTTGTGGTCGGGCGGAGTGAGAGCTGAACTCTTGGGACGGCGTTTGTCGCGCACTGCCGATCCCTCAACCCGTCACTAGCTGACTTTGAAGTGCTGTTGGAGACAATCCGTGACTAGCCGTCTTTAGTTGAGAGTAGTGCGGAAAACCTACGTCGTTGCTTAATCGCCACTAGCCAACTTTTTTTGTCTGCCACATGTGCGCGTGCGCTAAATGCTGAGCTTCGAAAAGGCCCCGAGCCAGGGATGGTCGGGGCCTTTTTCGCTTACGATCCGCTTAAAGCCGTAGTTCAGCGTTGGACATTAAACTCTCTGAGCAAGGTGGGGAATAGATGCGTGATGTAGGAGAAATCGGAGAAAACGTGCTAGCGCAGTGGGCTGCCCAAGTTGGGATAACGGCGAATCGAGTCCAACGTGATCGAACGGGGTGGGACTTCCTCTTAGAGTTGCCTGAGGAAGGCCTACACGGTTCCGCTCATCTACCTCCGGACCGGAAATCGCCTCCGACGCAATGTCTGGTGCAGGTGAAATCGACCGATGGGCGGCCGGGCCGCTGGGCAATCAAGTTGGATAACTGGGTCCGCCTTGTTAACGCCCCTCTTCCAGCGTTCTTATTAGTATTGGAGTTCGATGGAGAAAATGAGTGCAAACGCGCCTACTTGGTGCATGTTGGCGAGGAGTTGATCCGGAGAGCGCTGGCACGTGTTCGTGAACTCAGTGTCTCCTCACCACAGATTCCCCTCCATACTAGAACCCTTGGCTTCCGCTATGGAGTGGGTGATGCGCTAGCTTCAACCAACGGAACCGAGTTACTTAAGGGAATCAAAGATCAGGTGGGTAGAATACGATCGTATGTACTGAATAAACAAGAAATCCTGCGAACAGCTGGTTATGAGCGCGGTGGACAAATTATTGAAGCACGACTGAGACTTCCGGGAGCCGATCTTGTCAAGGATCCTGATGAGCTACTCGTCGAATGGTCACTAGGACTGGTGCCGGGTGTGACCATTATTCCTGGAGCGGAGGTATATGACGAGCGCTTCGGGATACGTTACCCCGATCCCGTTCATATTATTCCTACAGAGGGCCGTCTTGAGCCGCAGCCAGTTGGGAACGGATTGCTGCGCTTTCGTACATTAGACGGTCGGCAGGAACGTACGTTTGCGGTGAAGATGTACGGTTCTGGCAGTCTCACCGGCTATGTATCCGAAGAAAAGCTAAAGATCCGAATTGCCGCACCTTTTGGTGATATCTTTATCCCTATTGCGACGCCCACTGCTCCGCGACTACGGTTTCGGGTGCCGTCACCAGACGATCGCATTTCGTTGTCGGAGCTTCGTCCACTGTCAGATTTCGTGCTGCTGTCTGACACTGCGGCGTCATCAGGGGGACTAGAGATGGAGCTTCGAAGCGATGGTCCTCCTCTAAATGTGGTAATCGACGGCCTGGAACATGACGAACAGCTGACAAAGTTAGCAAAGGCAATTCAGTATGCACTACAGATAGCTACTCATCTCGGAGTGGCCAAGGACATACTTACAACGGTAAACGAAATTTTTAGCCAATACATGGAATTAGAGTTGATGGAGGCGGCTCTGCGTGGAGACGCCATGAACGCTCGTGTGACCTTTTCTACGGACGAGACGATCCATGGAAATGAGCGTGTCTGTCTCCCCACACAGATAGATGTCCGTATCGGAGATCGAATTCTCGCTGTTGCAGTTGCTGTCATTGGCATACCGAAACCAACTGGTCTTTCAGAAGGTGCATTTAATGAATTCGAACTCCCTGTATCGGCAGTCGAGGTTAGCTACAAAGAAGCATCTGAACCTGGGGAGGTCCCAGTGCTTTCTCGATTAGAGATGCTAGAGCGGGTGGCGCAACAGCGCTCCGACATGCCTGTGATTCGGTGGTGGGAACATATCTCGGACGAGATTTAGAGCACGGAGTATACGGCCATCTCAACCCCTCCTGCGCATTTCGCGGGCGTACTCCTGCAACTCCTGGCCTGCCACATCGCCGTGCTGCGCGAGACCAACGTCGACCAGCCGCGCAACCTGGCCAAGAGCGTGACGGTGGAGTAGGCGAACGGATTCGTCTCACGCAGCAGCAGCAGCAGCAGAGACGCGGAGCCACGGAGAGGACACGCTGGGCGACTTCTCCGTGGCTCCGCGTTCTTTGTGTTGTGGTGGCGATGGAGGAAGAAAATGTTTAGTTTTCTTCCTCTATCCTGTTCAGGAGGGACCATGGCACTGAACATCAAGCACCCCGAAGCGGACCGGCTCGCGCGGGCACTCGCCAGCACCACCGGTGAGTCGATCACCGAGGCGGTGCTCAAGGCGATCAAAGAGCGGCTCCAGCGTGAGGGAGGTCGTGGCGATCGCGAAGCGCTGCGGCGGGATCTTCTCCGCATTCAGCGGCGCTACACGGAGGGATGCGTTGCGGATGCACCGACCGCCGATGAGGCCATCGGATACGACGAATTCGGGCTGCCGGCCTGATGGTCGTCGACACGTCGGCCTTGATCGCGTTTCTGAAGGCCGAACCCGAAGCCGGACGGATCCTCTCCGCGCTGGTGAACGCGGCACGCGTCTACATCTCGGCGGCGACGCTGGTCGAGGCCGCGATCGTGGCTGAACGCCAGAATCCCACGGACGGTAACCGCAACCTGGACCTGCTCCTGGAGCGTGTCGCGGCGGAAGTCGTTCCCGTCACCCGCGAGCACGCGGAGCTCGCGCGTTCGGCATATTCACAGTTCGGGAAGGGTCGACACCCGGCGGGGCTGAACTTCGGCGACTGCTTCAGCTATGCGCTCGCCCGCGCGCTCGGCGAGCCGCTGCTGTTCGTCGGAAACGACTTCAGCAGAACGGACGTCGAGGTAGCGTCGTATTGAACGTGAAGGCGCGCGGGTGCATCACGTGATCAGCGAAGACGCTGCTGCTGGCCTATCCCGTCGCCGTGCTGCGCGGCGCGGTCTGCAGCCACTCGTCGACGGGATCGGTGCGAGCGGGCGGGAGACCTGCTGCAACTAAATCTGCGATGAGCCAGAAAGTGGCCGATCGGCTCACTTGTGCGGCGCTGCCCGGACGGAGCCGATCGCCATCGACGTCCGGAGGCTCCACGAGTATCATCCTGTAGATCTGCCCTGCCGGCCACCCCAGCCGAACCGCGATCATCGTGAAGAAGCACTTGCTGGTTCCTGCGCTCGCGGTGCTTGCCGCGGCGCACGCGGACCGCCTCCCCGCCCAGGCGCCAGGACCGAACCCGTTGAGCTGCGGCGAGGTGCGTGAGAACAGCCTGGAGGCGCTCCTGGGCAAGCAAGCCGATATGGAGGACGAAGTTCGAGCCGCGGCTCACAAGGCCGGGCTCGACTCGGTACGCGGGCTGGTCTACGTGGCCCCGGGGCTGGGCGCGCGCGTGATCGGTGGCAACCTGCCGCAGCCGCTGGCCGATTCGCTGTCCGGGAGTCTCCTGGAGCGGCTGGCGGCGCGCCGGAGCGCGACCAACCCCTACGCGGCGCTGCTCCTGAGGCTGGACCCGCTGCCGCTTCCGGCCTGCGGCCCCCGCCGCCGCCGCGAGTCGCTCCCCCGGCTTCTCAACACCGGGGAGATGCCCTCGGTGCTCCGGGATCTGGCGATTGCCGGCCGGCGTGTTTTTCCCCATCGCGGATCGGCGATGCTGCGAATCGTGATCACGCGGGACGCGGAAGTGGCGAGCGCGCAGCTTTTGTCCCCACGCTCTACGGTGCAGCTCGAGGAAGGCGTGCTGGAGATCGCGCGTCGGCTTCGCTTCAGCGCGGGCACGCTGGACGGGGTTCCGGTGGACATCGTTCTGTTGATACCGGTCAGCCTCTGACGAGCCTTTCCCCGGATGGGAGTGGGACGGGATGACGTTCGAGGATGCCATCCTCATCCGCGGCACGCCCGAGGCGCTGTTCGCGCTCACGCAGGACTACGGGCGGCGGCTCGAGTGGGACCCGTTCCTGCGCTCGGCGGAGCTGATGGGCGGGGCTACGGAGGCGGGGCCGGGCGTTCGCGCGTGGTGCGTGGCGCACAACGGGCTGGGGATGGAGACGGAGTACGTCTCGTTCAACCCGCCCGCCGTCGCCGCCGTGAAGATGACGCGCGGGCCGTGGTTCATCGGCGGGTTCGCGGGGTCGTGGCGCTTCCTGCCGGAGGCGGAGACGCGGAGGCACGGAGAGGGGGTCTCTCGGTGCCTCCGCGTGAGACGATCTGTTGGGGAGATCGGTCTCCTACGGCTGTCCGGTGGCGTTCACGATCACGTAGGGCGCCGGCACGATGTACGAGCCGCTGCCGGGAGCGGTGGAGATCTTCTCGGGCCCTCCCACCGTGTTGCGCGTCCGGACGCGATAGTAGACCTCCACGTCCCCGGTGGTGCCGCCGAGCGCGTTCCAGGTGGATGCGGTCGGCGTCCAGGTGCCGTAGCACTCGGGCTGCGTCGTGGTCGACACCGATATCCACAAGCTTTTGACGGAGGGGGTGAAGTTCGGAGAGCTGGAAAGCTCCACCTGGTACTGCCTGTAGCAGGGCGAGGGGGTGGCGGCGGACGGCGTGTAGGAGCTGGCCATGCCCGACGCATTGAACTTGAAGCGGGGCCCCGTCCACACACGGAAGGTCGGCAGCGGACCGCCCCGCCGGATGTAGTCGAACTCCGGGTGCGTGACCTGGTCGATCACGTTGTCGTCGCCGGGGGCGTTGTCAAACACGTCCACGACGGCGTCGCCGCCCATCTCGCCGCCCGCCGACACCGGGCAGAAGGTGGGGTCGCCCGTGGCGGCATTGCCGTCGATGCAGGGTGAGGGGACGAGGAAGATCCCGACCCGGGCCCAGCCGCTGAGCAGCTTGTTGGCGGTGCGGGCGCCGTCGTGCGCGGACCCCGGGGGCCCGCCGGGCTGCCCCGCGGTCGCCCACTGCTGGGCCAGCTGCTGAAGCAGGTTCTGCGCGTACCGGTAGATGTCCCGGTCGCATCCCGTGCAGGTGTTGTTCAGCACCCCGAAGTTGTAGACCCCGCGCACCAGCCGCACCCAGTACTGCACCGTGCCGGACGGGAGGCTCTTGCTGCGCATTCCCTGGCGGGTGAGCCACAACGCCGCCGCGACGATCTGCCCGTCGGCGTAGTCGCCGGCGAACGTGGCGCGCTTTTCGGGGAAGTGGTCGAGCGGCCACGAGGCGGAAAACGGCTCGCCGACGCTCGCCAGGCGCGGGAGGGCTCCTCCCTCGTGGTGGGTGGCGCAGTTCCTGGCCACGTTCACGCCGCCGGCGTTCTTCCGGTACCAGCCGCCCATGCACGGAGAGGAAGCGTAGGCCTCGGCGAAGGCGTCCGCGAAATCGTGGAACAGCTTCCGCCCCTGGCCGGGGATCGGGCACGGGAGCGTCCCGCACCAGTTCGCCGGCCTGCGGTCCTGCAGGCGCGCCGTGCTGATGTGCGCGAACTCGTGGGTCATCCCCGTGGCGTCGTTCGTGGCCGACAGGACCGACGGGTCGGAGGCCATCCCGAAAAAGCCCCAGCCCACGTCGGGGCAGGCCGGCGACGAAAAGCCGCTGCCGATGGCGAAGCTCAGCACCGACTGCCCCGTCCCGGCCCCGTCGTACGATGCCGAGTTCTGGTTCCCGCCCATGTCCATCCGGATGGTCGCCGGGGCCTCGGGGAAGAGCGGGATCGTGCCCGCGTTCACGAGGATCTCGCGGTAGCTGGTGAGGTTCGCGAAGGCGTTGACCTGCCGGAAGGCGTCGTTCGCTCCGGAGGCGCAGAGCGCGTTCGCGGCGGCGTTCAGCGGCGGCACGTTGAAGTTGGCGAGGGCCGTGCTGCCGACGCCGCTGCTCGCGGGGATGCTCACCTCGCCGTCGTCGAAGGCGCCGTCGCCAAACCGGTCGACGCGCTTGAACACGCCGGCGCGGCTGAGAACGTACGAGCCGCCCGCTTGGTCGACCGTGAACTGGCGCAGCTGCGTCGGGGTGCCCGGGTCACGGCGCCAGGACAGCCCCGCGCCCGAGACGCTGGCGAACTGCGGGGTGAGCTCCAGCAGCCGCCCGGTCTCCGCGTCGATCCAGGCCCTCCAGCTCAGCAGGTCCTCCGGGCGCTGCGGGCCGCCCGCCGGGAAGGCGGACAGCAGCGTCCGGTACGCGTACCGCAGCCCGATCGCCGGGCCGCCATCCTCGGCCCGTGCCGCGCCGTAGGGAAGCAGGACCAGGTCGGCGGGCCCCCGCGGGAGCTCCAGGCGCGGGTCAATGCCGTGCAGGCGGAGCAGCCGGGCTTGGCCGCTGTCGGCCGCCGTCTGCGGCGAGAGCCTGACCTGGTTGGTGACCCGGTACCGGTTGAGAAGGGAGCCGTGGACGGTGGTGACGGTCTCTCCCTCCCAGCGCGCGGCGACGATGCCGACGTGCTCGATGGGGATGCTGTCGAGCCGCTGCGTGAACACGTACACGATCTGGGGCCGCTCGAGGTCGGCCTTGAACTGCGCGAAGCTCAACCCGTAGGCGAGCTGGAAGACGCGCTCGGCCACCGGGTTGGACGTCCCCTCGATCATGGCCCGGCAAACGGCGTGGAACCGCTGGTACGGGTTTCCCTCCACCTCCTTGCAGGTCTCCGCAGCCAGCCCCGCCAAGTCCGGCGTGGGAAGGCGGTCGCCCTGCGGCCGATCGCGCGGGAGGGTGATCTCCCCGAGGCGCTCGCCATAGCCCATCGCCCGCAGGAGCGGCACGACCGTGCGGTCCAGCACCTCGTGCGCGGTGAGCGGCGGAGCGACGCGCGGCGGGAGGTTCACGGCGAAGTTGTCCCCGTCGAACGACGCGAACTTTCCGCGTGTGCCGTCGGGGAGCTGCGCGGGGTCGAAGCGGAGCTGCCCGGTGATCGGAATCGGCTCCGGCCCGATCTCGTGCCGCACGGAGTCCTGGGGGTCGGCTTGCGGGGCGCCGACCACGGGACCGGGCGACGGCGTCGTACAGGCGGAAAGCGCGAACAGGACCGCGGTGGCGAGGAGAGCCTTGCGGCGGTTCATGATGACCTCCCTTGCATTTCCATGGATTCCCATTAACAGAAGACCTCATGACGAGTGTCCGGAACGGGCAATTATCAAGCCGATCCCTCGCGAGCCTGCAAGCCTTTGCACGCAGCCCAGTTATGAAGGGAAATCCGGGGTCTTTGCCGCCTCTGTCCGGGACGAACAGGGTACAGGAGGCGGGGCACTGAAGGGACGAATCAAGATGTCCTGACGCGCCTCACGCAGAGACGCGGAGACTCCTCCGGTCCTGGGTGTCTCCGGGTGAGAAGGACGGGTCCGATCGCCATCGACGTCCGGAGGTTCCATGAGTATCATCCTGTAGATCCGCCCTGCCGGCCCCCCCAGTCGAACCGCTGTCATCATGAAGAAGCTCATGCTGATCACCGCGCTCGCGGTGCCTGCCGTGGCGCGCGCAGACCGCCTCCTCGCCCAGGCGTCGGGGCTGAACTCGTGGAGCTGCGGGGAGCGTGAGCGCACCCTAGCGGTGATCCTGGCCGAGGCAGGCCGATGCGGAGGACGAGGTGCGAGCCGCGGCTCACAGGGCTGGACTCGACTCGGTGCGGGGGCTGCTGTACGTGGCCCCGGGGCTGGGCGTGCGCGTCATCGGCGGCAACCTGCCGCAGCCGCTGGTCGATTCGCTGTCCGGGAGTCTCCTGGAGCGGGCGGCGGCGCGCCGGAGCGCGACCAACCCCCACTTCGCGCTGCTCCTGAGGCTGGACCCGCTGCCGCTTCCGCCCTGTGGCCCCCGACCCCGCCGCGAGTCGCTGCCCCGGCTCCTCAACGGCGGGGAGATGCCGTCGGTCCTCCGGGATCTCACGATCGCCGGCCGGCGTGCGTTTCCAGATCGCGAATCGGCGATGCTGCGAATCGTGATCACGCGGGACGCGGAAGTGGCGAGCGCGCAGATGGTGTCCCCGCGGTCCACGGTGCAGCTCGAGGAAGGCGTGCTGGAGATCGCGCGTCGGCTTCGCTTCAGCGCGGCCACGCTGGACGGGGTTCCCGTGGACATCGTCATGATGGTGCCGGTCAGCCTCTGACGAGCCTTTCCGGAAGATTCCCTCGATCGGCGTGACGGTGGAGCAGGCGCGAATCAGCAACAGCGGTCTCCCACAGAGACACAGAGCCGCGGAGAGAGGCTGAGCAGCAGCACTCTCCGCGGCTTCGCGTCTGCATGGGCGCCAAACGACGTTCCCTGAACCTCAGGTGGGCGGGATGACCTTCGAGGATGCCATCCTCATCCGCGACACGCCCGAGGCGCTGTTCGCGCTCACGCAGGACTACGGGCGGCGGCTCGCGTGGGACCCGTTCCTGCGCTCGGCGGAGCTGATGGGCGGCGCCACGGAGGCTGGGCCGGGCGTTCGCGCGTGGTGCGTGGCGCACAATGGGCTGGGGATGGAGACGGAGTACGTATCGTTCAACCCGCCCGCCGTCGCCGCCGTGAAGATGACGCGCGGGCCGTGGTTCATCGGCGGGTTCGCTGGATCGTGGCGCTTCCTGCGGGAGGCGGACGGGCGCACCCGCGTCGTCTTCCGCTACTCCGTCCGTGGGCGGCCGGCGTGGCTGGGCGCGCTGCTGAACCCCATCCTCGTCCGCGTCTTCGGCCGCGAGGTGCGGCGGCGCCTGGAGGGACTGCGCGACTTCGTGGAGCGCGATTCCCGCCCTCCGGCCGAATGATCAACGCACCCCCGGTGTTCGCGTCGCACACGCCCGACGCGCTCACGCCGATCCTGGCGAGCGTGCCGCTGCAGCTCCTGACCTGCCACGTCGCCGTGCCGCGCGGCATCGACGTCGAGCGTAACGCGGTGGAGCAGGGCGCACAGGGCTTCGCCAGCAACCGATCTCTACGGGAGTTCAGTGCCCCGTAGACATTCGCCCAGCCCTGCGGATCCTTCCGCAGGGTTGGGTTTTTCTACGCGATCCCGAGAACAGGCGGTGAATGCGGTCCGGGCCGGCCAGGAACGAGATCGCCCGGACACCGTCGAGAACCAAACAGGGTTGTCGTCAGGCGGCGATTCTCCTGCTCAGCAGATTGAACGTTCCGACCGCCAGCGCGCCGCCGAGGATGGTGGCCGTGAGGCCGCAGCCGACGATCGTCACGCCAAAGCTGAACTTCAGCGCCATGAACAACCAGGCTGAGAATACGAGAGAATAGATGGCGCTCGCCGCTACCTTCGCGTTGAAGATCCGTTCCACGCTGCTGTCTCGGCCGTGCTGTTGCTTGCAAACGAAGAACTGGCCCCTGACCTTCAGCTCCCGTTCGAGCTCCTCGCCGCGCTCGATCAAATGGTGGCAACGCAGGATGCCGCGAATTTCGAACAAGAACAGCCCGAGTGTGAAGGCCGCAGCGAAGAAGCTGCCGAACCCAACCAGTTGGAGCGCGGAAGAATTGTTTCCGGCGAACAGGGAATCCTTGCCGAGAAGGAGGATCCCGGCGAGGGACGAAATCGGAAGGATTCCAAGCAGCTTGGTCCGAAAGTCGTCGATGGCATGGTAGCTCAGGCAAACCTCGGCGTAGGCGGCCAGCAGCGCTTCGCGGCTGGGCTCATCCGGGGTTTCCGGAGGGCACTGGGGGGCGATCGCGACAGGGACGGTCAGTGTCATGAGTACCTCCATGCTCTATGGGATGGGAGTGTACGTCAGCAGAAATCCAACGGCGGTGCGGAATTCGGACAGGATCGATGCGCCCGGAATGATGGCTCGGTTGCGACGTACGGCCCGGGTACGGGCTGCTGATTGGCAGTATAGGCACTCTTCCGGGGCACTGAAAGAATTTCGTCGCTTCCGGTTTGGAGGATGGGTCGGACACGTGATCCGCATCCCCCGCACGACGCGCTCACGCCGATCCTGGCGAACGCGCAACCTGGCCAGGAGCGTGACGGTGGAGTAACGGCGAACAGATTCGTCTCACGCAGAGACGCGGAGCCGCGGAGAGAGACGCTGGGCGGCCTTCTCTGCGGCTCCGCTGTTCTGTGAGGTGGTGGTGATCGGGGAAGAAATCGATTTAGTTTTCTTCCTCCATAGCGCTCCGGAGGGGCTATGGCGCTGAACATCGAGCACCCCGAGGCAGATCGGCTCGCACGTGAGCTCGCGCGGGCGACGGGAGAGGTCCATCACCGAGGCCGTCCTGACCGCGATCAGGGAGCGGCTGCAACGTGAGACCGGCCGCGGTGACACCGACGCGGTACGGAAGAACATCCGGCTCATTCAGCAGCGGTTTGCCGCCAAGCGCATAACAGATGCACGCACGGCCGACGAGATCATCGGGTACGACGAGTACGGGCTCCCCGCCTGATGGTCGCCGCTATTTCCGCGAGCCATCCACGTAGAGGAGCGTGGGATCCGGAACGGCGGCCTGTCCCCATCCGCGCACCGCGTCGGCGCCGTGGACGAGCCGGTCGGCGCCCGCCAGCACGTTGGCCGCCGTAACCGAGACCGTGAAGCGCGGAGACCGGCGGTCCTGCCCCGGCCAGAGGGTGGCCTGCAGGTCCAGATCGGCCGTCCAGGGCCCGCGGCAGGAGTTCCGGCCAGCGACCGGCGAGTTGCCGCCGCAGGCACTCCACGACCCGTTGCGGGGCTTCGTCCAGTAGTCTGGCCATCCCAGTCGCCAAGACTGAATCGCGGGTGGCGGAAGGATCAAACACGAAGGCTGCGTCGTTGGCGAAGCCGTCTCCGTTCACGTCAGCTTGCACGGCGAGTTAGGGGTAGTGGCCCGGCTCACGTCAGGGGCTCCGTTCACCCCAAGGATGGGAGTGTGACGGGGGCGGCTCAATCGTGAAAGGCCGGCCACGTGTTCAGGTTCAAGGGCAGACGCATCGCCCATGATTAACCATTGAATACGGCCGGACCGATCGGTTCTTCAGTGAGAAGGGGTGGTCGTTGACCACGCTGCTGGCCCACCCCGGCTGAACCCCGGCGTACGTTCCGTCCGAGGTGATGTTCATGGCTGGGCACGGAGGGTCGCCGAATTCGTTGCCCGGCCCCCATTCCCATACGATCCAGCCGATTGAATTCTCTTCGCACAGATTCAGGATCTCGGCGAAAGGAGCGTCGTTGTTGGTGTTGTCGCATTTCTGGCACACTCCGGCGAACTCACCGACCAAGAAGGGGATCCTCGCATTGACCACGTCCCGCACTGCCTTCGTGAAGTCGGCGATTGCGTTCGCGTGAAAGTGCCACCACACGTGCAGCGAGAACATCAGATTGCGCTGCGGATCGGTTGAGAGCAGGGTGGCGGCGTTGTTGAGGATGTACCTCGTTTCCTGGCCGAAGCCCGCCGCGTCGATGACCAGTGGAACCTTCACCCCTGTGCCGCGAATCGCGGCGATGGCGTTCTTGTACCCTTGGACGTAATCGGCGTCTGTCACCGTGTCGTCGCCGACCTCGTTCCCGATGTTCAGCAGCAGATATTGGCTGTGCTTCTTCAGTACCGCGACGACGTCGGGTCTCGTCCAGTACTTCACCAGCAGGCCCAGTTTCGAAAAAGGTGATTCGGGGCCGGCGGTCGCGTCGTGAAGCTCGATCATAGGGATCATATCCTGCGCGCGGCAGTTCGTGATCACCGCGTCCAGATTAGCCACGGTTGCTTTCGGGAATTGACTCGTTTCCGTCAGCCAGACGATGCGCACGACGTTCGCGCCAGTCCTTCGAATCTCCGGGAAGATGTGGAGGCAGGTGGGGTCGTCGCCCGAGTACCCCGCCATCTTGTTCACCCCGCGCAGGACAGTCCGCTCTCCGCAGTGGTCGTACAGGTGTCGCCCGGATACGTAGAAGGTGTCCCGAACTAGAATGAGCAGCCGTAAGAAGCACCGGACTGCCAGCACACGCCCCTCCATCCACACCGCCAGATTCACCACGACGGCGGAAATTCGGTCCGAGAACGCCATGCTGCCTCCTGTTCGCGTTCGATGCGAAAGCCGCCCCTCCCCCGCATGTACCACCTTCGAGGTACAGAGGCACGGGGACGTAGCGAAGTCAAGGCGCAAAGAGGATGGGGCGGAAGTACGCAGGGACGGCGCCCGCACCGCGAGTACGGTGCGGGCGATGCGGCGCCCGGGCTGCAGCACGCCGCGGGCGCTGCGCCCCAGCGCGTAGGGGCAGGTTGTATTCGAACTGCTCGAAGTTGTCTTCAGCCTGCGCGTAGGCGTGCCCGAACACGATGCTGGCGTCGTAAGCTAGGTGGTGCTGTGGGACGTGATCGAAGCGCACGGCCACCGGTCCGAGCCGCGGCAAGCCGCAGCATAGACCCTCTATCCCTGCCCCCCGATAAAAACTCCGCTACTCCGAAATAAACTCGGCTACTCCGAAATAACTCGGCTACTTCGAGATCTGACGAGCGGCGGGATCCGCGGGGAGCGCTGAAGCCGGCGGCGGCAGTGCCCGGACCTCTGGCGACCGGCGGCGCTCCGCGTTCCAGTGAGCTCGGCGTTGCCGCGTCCCGCAGCACGAAAAAGCGGGGGCGCCGTCCGGCGCCCCCGCTTCCCTGGTGCAGATCCGGCCGAAGCCGCGGTCAGTCCTGTTCCGTTCCCCGCTTCCCACGGTGGTTCGGGCGGCGTTGCGCGGGGATGAGGTCCCGCAGCGAGGCGGGTGCTTCGCGAAGCGCGGGCTCGAGGAGCGTCATCGGGAACGAGGCCGCCTGCGGCTCGAGCGCGGCGTGCGTGCCGCCGCGGCCGTTCGACCAGCCGGCTCCCCAGCAGTACAGCCGGCCGTCGGTCGCGATGCCGCAGGTGTTCGCCGTGCCCGACGCCAGGCTGCGGTACCGCTGCGGCCCCGACACGCGCACGGGCTCCACCTGCAGGTACGACCCCGGCGTCCCGCTCCCGAGCTGGCCGTCGGCCGACTGGCCCCAGCAGTACGCCTCGCCGGCGGCGGTGAGGCCGCAGCCGCCGTCGCGCCGCAGCGAGAGCTGCACGAACGCGAGCCCCGGGGCGATGCGCTGCGGCGTGAGCCACAGGCTCTCGGACGAGGCCACGCCGCCCAGGTCGATCCCCCAGCAGTATGCCGCCCCCGCGGCGGTCAGCCCGCAGCTCTGGTCCCACGACGCCCAGAGGCTGTCCAGCGCCACGCCTCCCACCACCTTCGCGGGCACCTTGGCATCGGCGATGAATCCCTGGCCCAGCTTGTTCCCCTGTCCCCAGCACCACGTTTCGCCGGTGGTGGCGATGCCGCAGGTGTGCGTGTCACCCGCGCTCACCCTGCGGAAGCGCAGCTCCGTCACCACGCGCACGGGCACCGGTTCGACCAGCCCGGCGAGGCCGGTGCCCACGCCGATCTCGCCGTAGTCGTTCTGTCCCCAGCACCAGGCGGCGTCTTCGAGGTCGACGGCGCAGGTGTGCCCGACGCCCGTGGTGATCGAGCGGAAGCGGTGCCCGCCCGACACCGGCACCGGCGTGGGAAGCGGGATGGAGCTGCCCTGCGTCCCGTTGCCCAGCGAGCCGAGCAGCGGGTCGCCCCAGCAGTACGCCGCGCCGTCGGCCACCAGCCCGCAGGTCTGGCCGAACCCGGCGGCCAGGGTGGTGAAGGCGAGGCCCGTGCGGACCCGCGAGGGCACGAGGGTGCAGTGGTACGAGTACGAGCAGAAGTCGGTGATGCCGATGAGCAGGAAGTCGTTCAGGTTGCCGCCCCAGCACGAGGGCCGCCCGGCGTCGTCCAGGCTGCAGGCGTACCCCACCTTCGACGTCACCAGCCGCAGCGGCGGGATGGGGCCGGCCTGGAGCTCCACGTCGCCCAGCGCGCCGCGCGAGTTTCCCGTGGCCACGCCCCGCACGTGCGCCGACCCGGCGCCCACGAAGCGCACGCGCGCGGTGCGCGCGCCGGTGGGCTCGATCGTCACGGGCCCGGTGGCCGTCCACTCCACGTTCACGTCGCGGATGTACCCGTTCAGCGCGCGGCCCAGGGCCGTCACCGTGATGGTGTCGCCCGGCACGCCCGAGAAGCGCGTGGGGTCCATGTCCAGGTATGCGGCGCCGTTGCCCACGACCACGAAGCCGTTGTTCCACGCGGCGCCCAGCTCCACACGGATCTGCACCACGCCCGGCCCGGTCGCCCGCACCGCGCCGCCGCTCACCGTGCTCACCAGCGTGTCGTACGACGTCCACTGCACCGCCGGGTTGGGGATGACGTTGTCGTACGCGTCCAGGGCCTGGATGGCGAAGTTGCCGCCGTCGCCCGCGGCCGCGAGCTCGATGATCTTCGGCGCGATCCCCAGCCGCGTGGCCGGGCCCGGGAGCGCCGCGGCCGTGAAGGTGACGGAGGGCCCGCCGGCGAGCGTGGCCACGATCGAGTCGGTGCCCGCGCGCGTGCCCACGGCCCAGGCCGCCTGCGCCTTCCCCGACGCGTCGGTCTGCGCCGCCGCCACGGTGAGCGACCCGCCCGACCCCGACGCGCGCCAGCTCACCGTGACGCCCGCCAGCGGCGTCCCCGCGCCGTCCACCGCACGCACCACCAGCGGATTCGGCAGCGGCTGGGTGACCACCGCGGCCTGGCCCGCGCCGGCGGAGAGCTCCAGCCGGTTCTGCGACGGGGGCGGAGGCGTGGGCCCGGAGACGTCGGAGCAGGCGGCGCCTGCCGCCAGCGTGGCGGCGAGCAGCGCGTTGCGGAGCGACTTCATCTGGATCGGTGAACGCGGGGGCAAGTGCTGGAGGGACATTGATTGTACCCGCGTCCGTCCCGTCCGTCAAAGGGTGGAGTCGCGTTCTTCTCCGTTTCTCCGCGCGCTCCGCGAGAGACTGTCGAGAAACCACGCCAATGGTGTCATCCTGAGGCCCGGCCTCACCTTGCCGTATGTCCACGGTGAGCTTCGCAGGGCCGAAGGATCCAACCACGGGCGCCACGGGACCTGCTGCGGCAGCCGCACGGCAGCCGCGGCTACGTCGTGTCTCGACCACTGCGAGGGCCGTCATTCGCGTCGCTGCCGCGTCCGGGCCGCGCGGCTTCCCTGGCCAGATTCCTCGGGTCCGCGGACACCGGTGCAGCGTCGGATTCGTCGGGGTCGAGCCTCGGGATGACTCGTGAGTGGTTCGGCCGCTTTGACGTTTCTCAAAGGTCTGCGTCCGAGAGACCCGGCAGTTTCTCCCGCTCCCTTTTCGCACTGGCGCGGAACCGGTAACGTTCACGCCGGCCCAGGCCATCCGTCCTCGAACTCCCGTGTACACCGCTGAGACCCCCCATGACTGGATCATTCTCGCGCCGCGCCGGCATCGCCCTCGCGCTCACGCTGGCCTGCGCCGCATCGCTTCGCGCGCAGGTGCAGGCGGGCACCCCGCAGGCGGCGAAGGCCGGGCCGGTCTTCGTGAACGGCATGGCGCAGGTCGTTCCGGCCTTCGCCGATACCGCGCAGTGGATTCGCCAGAATCTCTGGGTCGAGACGGACTTCGACTCCGACCGCGACGGCCGCAACGACCGCGTGCACGTGGACGTGACGCGGCCTCGCCAGACGGAGACCGAGGGGCTGAGGGTGCCGGTGGTGTACGGGGCGAGCCCCTACTACGCCGGCATCGCGCGCTCACTCGCGTTCTGGAACGTGCGCCAGGAGCTCGGCGAGCCCTCGCCGCCGCGCGGCCTGATGGCCGCTCCCGCGTACGATTCGACCCGCACGCGCATCTCGAACCAGCTCGTGAACACGTGGGTGCCGCGCGGCTTTGCGGTGGTGCACTCGGATGCGCCGGGCACCGGGCGCTCCCAGGGATGCGTGACGGTGGGCGACGCGCCGGAGCGCACCGCGATGAAGTTCGTCATCGACTGGCTGAACGGGCGCGCGAAGGGCTACACGACGCCGACCGGCACCGAGGAGGTGTCGGCGACGTCGTGGTCCACGGGGAAGGTGGGGATGATCGGCACGTCGTACGAGGGCACGCTCCCCCTCGCCGCGGCGATGACGGGGGTCGCGGGGCTCGAGGTCGTCATCCCGGTCTCCGCGAACACCTCCTACTACCACTACTACCGCTCGAACGGGCTGGTGCGTTCGCCGGGCGGGTACCTCGGCGAAGACGTAGACGTGCTCTACGACTTCGTCGCCAGCGGCCATCCCGCCACGCGCGCCGTGTGCGACCGCATCTGGAAGGGCGGCGTCTTCGCCGCGGGGCAGGACCGCGCGACCGGCGACTTCAACGACTTCTGGGCCGCGCGCGAGCTGCTTCCTTACGTGGGGAACATCCGGGCGGCGGTGCTGCTCGCGCACGGGCTCAACGACTTCAACGTCATGCCGTCGCACAGCGTGCGGATCTACGAGGCGATGAAGGCGCGCGGGCTCCCCGTCTCGATGTACCTCCACCAGGGCGGCCACGGGGGCGATCCGCCCGCCGCCATGGTGAACCGCTGGTTCACGCACTACCTCTACGGCGTGGACAACGGCGTCGGCCGCGAGCCGCCGGTGTGGATCGTGTCGAGCACCGCCGTCGATTCGGCGATCGCGAAGGCGCGCGCGTCGGGCGTGCGTCCCGTGATGCCGGCGCCGGTCCCGTTCGCGTCGTTCCCGGCGCCGGGGTCGGCGCACGTCCGGCTGCACCCCACCGGCGGCGGCAACGGCGTCGCCTCGCTCGCCCTGCGCCCCTCGCGCGGGATCGACACCCTCGTCGACGACGCCGCCATCAGCGGCAGCGCGCATGCCGCCGCGGCACGCTCGGACCATCGCCTGCTCTTCGCGACGGCGCCCCTCACGGATTCGCTGCGCATCTCCGGCACGGCGCGCGTCACCCTGCGCGTCGCCGCCGACCGGCCCGCGGCGAACCTCAGCGTGTGGCTGGTGACGCTCCCCTACGACTCCACGCGGATCGGCGCCGCCAGCCGCGCCGGCGTGGTGACGCGCGGGTGGGCCGACATCCAGAACCACGCGTCGCTCACGCGCGGCGGCATCTACGAATCGAGGCTCCGCGGCGCTCCGCTCGTCCCCGGGAGGTACTACGACCTGACCTTCGATCTGGAGCCGGACGACCAGGTCATCCCGGCGGGGAAGCAGCTCGGGATCATGATCATGTCGAGCGACCCGGAGTTCACGCTCTGGCCGAGGCCGGGAACGCGGCTGATGGTGGATCTCGCGGGGACGTCGTTCTCGGTGCCGGTCGTGGGCGGAAGCGCGGCGTTCATGCGCGCGGGCGGCGTGCGGCGGAGCCAGTAATCCCGAATTCATAAAAAGATCGTCTCACGCAGAGACGCGGAGACGCAGAGAGAGAACGGCATCCCCTCTCTGCGACTCCGCGTCTCTGCGTGAGATGATCTTCAGGTTGTTGGTCGATTGCCCAATAATATTTTCCTTGACGTATCTTCCTTTCAGGCTCACCTTGGCCGTATGACCAAATCAGCACGAGAGTCCGAGCCGGACCCAGGCGAGCCTGTCTTCCGGGCGGCCGGGCAGCTTTTCCGCCAGAAGGGTTTCGACGCGGCGACGGTCCGGGAGATCGCCGCGGCCGCGGGGATGCTGCCGGGAAGCCTCCACTACCGCTATGCCAGCAAGGAAGAGCTCCTGCTCGCATTGATGGAGCGGGGCATCACCTCCGCCGTCGCCGCCGTGCGGCTCGCCATCGCTGACGTCCGCGATCCACTGGACCGCGTGCGGGCCGCGTTGCGCGCCCACCTCCACCTGCTGGTGCGCGACGACGAAGCGATCTACGTGCTGCTCTACGAGGGGCGCTCGCTCTCAGGCCCCGCGCGCGAGCACATGGTCCGGCTCCGCGACCGGTACGATGCACTCTGGGACGGCCTCCTCCACGCAGCCGCCGGCACCGGCCGGATCCGGCCCGAAGTCGACCTGAGGCTCGTGAGATTGTTCCTGCTGGGCGGGGTGAACTGGGCGGCGCAGTGGTTCTCGCCCACGGGCGCCTACTCCGCCGACGTGGTCGCCGACGCCTTCGCCGACATGGTGCTGAGAGGCCTGCTGATCGACCCGCTGGAGCGCCCGACACCCGACTCGCGCGGGGAGGTCCCATGACCGCGAACGGACGCCGCCTCCGAAGGCTCCCTCTACAGGCCGCGCTCCTCGGTGCCACGGTCGGCTGCGTTCCCCCGCCCGGACGGCCGGAACCGCGGGCGCCGGACTACTCCCTCGCCGTCCGGGTGCTTCCCGCCGAGCGCCGGCTCGACGTGACCGGCACCCTGCGACTGCCCCCCGCCGACACCGCCCGCGAGGCGCTCCGCCTCTGGCTCAGCGAGCGCATGGTGGACCTGCGGGTGGAGATCCTGGGGCCCGCGGGGAGCGCGGGCCCGGCGAAGCTGGAGCGCGCATCCGGCGACGCGAGGCCCGGGCGGGTGGCGGGCGAAAGGCGCAACGCGGAGTGGATCCTGCGGCCGAGCCACGCCATTCCCCCGCGGGAGCCGGTGCTGCTGCGATTCTCCTACGAGGGAAGCGGGGAGGTTGACTTCCTTCACTACGTCGGGCCGGAGGTGGCCTTCGCCTCGGGGTGGGGCGATTACTGGTACCCGGTGGTGGAGGGCGCCTCGGGCAGCGCGACCGGTGAGCTCACCGTGCAGGTCCCCGCCGGCTGGAAGGCCATCACCGGCGGCGCGCGGCGCGGCACCGCGGAAGAAGAGGCGCGAGGCACCTTCCGCTCGGCCCAGCTTCTCCCGACCTGCTTCACCTTCGTCGCCGGTCCGTACACGGTCGCGCGCCGGGCGGGCGGCGTTCCGCTCTCGGCCTGGCTGCTGAAGCCCCGGGATCACATCGATGCCTGGCTCGCGGGCGTCGCGGCGATGCAGGGCGTGCTCGGCGCGGAGTTCGGCCCGTATCCCTTCGAGGAGCTGGCGCTGGTCGAAGTACCCCGCGACATCGCGATCCGGGCCGGGTTCAACGCGTTCAGCCCGGCGGGCTTCCTGGTGCTGAACAGCCGCGCGTTCGACGTTCCCGACATCAAGTACCTCCACGAGTGGCTGGGCCACGAGATGGCCCACCAGTGGTTCCCCCACGCGGTCACCTGGGACCCGCCGGGGTTCCTGTACCTGGAGGAGGCGCTGGCGGAGTACGGCGGCCAGCGGGTGGTCGAAGAGCTCGCGGGGCCGGAGGCCGCGCGGCGCCAGCGCACCAGCGGCTTCGAGTACGATCCGATCTACAGCGCCGCCGCCTGGTTCAGGCTGGTCGGCGCGGGCGTGGACCAGCCGCTGGCCGGGATGGGTCCCGGGATCGACCAGCGCAACCTCGCCTACAACAAGGGCTCCCTGGTCTTCGACATGCTCTCGCGGGAGATCGGCCGGGCCGGGTTCCGGCGGATCCTGCACGACGTGACGCGCGGCCGCCGGATGCACACCATCACCTGGCGCGAATTTCTCGAAGCCGTCTCCGCCGGCTCGGGCAGGAACCTGGACTGGTTCTTCGAGCAGTGGCTGACGCGCGCCGGTGCGCCGGACTTCCAGCTTTCGTGGACGCAGCAGGGAGATTTGGTGCGCGGCACCATCACCCAGGCCGCACCCTGGTATCGGGCCCACCTGGAGGTCGAGCTGCGGGGGAGCGGGGGAGAGCGGATCGTGCACGTGGTGGAGATCACGGGAGCCAGCGCGGCGTTCACGGTCGCGCCCGGGTTCCGGGCCGTCGAAGCCGTGCTCGATCCCGATTACAAGGTGCTGCGATGGACTCCGGAGTACCGCGCCCTCGCCGACAGCGTACGGGCCGCGCGCAGGGCTCCTCCCTGACGAAAAGAAGTATCGCCTCACGCAGAGACGCGGAGACGCAGAGAAAGAACGGCTGGACCTCTCTGCGACCCTGCGTCTCTGCGTGAGGCGCTTTTTACCAGCGTCAGGCGGCCGGCTGCAGCGCCAGGCGGCGGCGGGGCGAGGTGCGGAGCGGCACGCGGCGCGTCCGGCCGTACGCGACCGAGGCGGCGAGGATGCCGGTGACGAACGGCATCAGCGCGCCCGCGCCCAGCCCGCCGATCAGCGTGGTGGCCGTCGCGCCGATCATGATGATCACCAGGCCGGCGGCGGCGAGCGGGGTCAGGCCGGTGCGGATGCGCAGCAGGCCGGGGAGGACGAGCCCGAGCCCGCCCGCGAATTCGCACACGCCGATGAAGCGGAGGAAGAGGATCGGGAACTCGATCCCCGGCCCCTTCAGCATCTCGGGCGGCGCCACCAGCTTCATCCCGCCGGCGAAGAGGAAGAGGAGCGCCAGCAGCACCTGCACCGTCCACAGGGCCGCGTTGAGGGTCCGCTCGCGCCGGGTCAGCGTCGTGGTCGACATCGTCGTCTCTCCGTCCTGGGGGGTTCGCAGCCGGCGTCCGGCCCTCGTGACCGGTGCTCGTCTTCCGGCTTCTACAGGTGCGACGAACGAGCCCCTCGCGGATCGACATCCTCCCACGAATTATTTTTTCATCCCAAGAAACCGGCCTCCGGGAACGGGTGGGGAGCGGAGACGATGACCCTGGAAGACGTGCGCGCGATGGTGCGGGACCTTCCCGGCGCGGTCGAGGCCGAGTCGCGCGGGGTGGTCTCCTTCACGGTGCAGGCGAAGCTCTTCCTGCGGCTGATGGAGGACGGGCGCACGCTCCTGCTGCGCACCGACCCCTATGAGCGCGACTACCTGCTCTCGACGGCGCCGGAGGTGTTCTACGTGGACGACCCGCTCCGCGAGCACCCCTGGGTATGCGCTCGGCTCGACCGGGCTCAGCCGGACCAGCTGCGCGAGCTGGTGCGGGACGCGTGGCGGCGCAGGGCCCCGCCGAAGGTGGTGGAGGCGTTCGATGCTCGATCCCAGTGCCACAGCCACCCGGCCGACAAGGAGCCAGACAGATGCTCGAACACAGCGACGTAGCGACCCGGCTTCCCGCGAAGGACCTGGAGCGGGCGAGAGCGTTCTACAGAGAGAAGCTGGGGCTGGAGCCTGTGGAGGAAAGGCCGGGAGGGCTGCGCTACCGCTGCGGAAACAGCTACTTCGCCCTGTTCGCGTCGGCCGGCGCCGCGTCGGGCACCCACACGCAGATGGGGTGGGAGGTCAAGGACATTGAGGCGACGGTCGCGGAGCTGCGCTCCCGCGGCGTGGTGTTCGAGGAGTACGACCTTCCCGGGCTCAGGACCGTGGACGGCATCGCCGACATCGAGGGGAACTACCCGAGCAAGGGCGGCGTGGGTGAGAAGGGCGCCTGGTTCCACGACAGCGAGGGAAACCTGATCGGCATCGGCCAGGCGGTGCGTTGAGGCCGCGAGGCCGCAGGATACGCCTCCGATCCTGCGCCGGCTCGCGCAGACGGTCCAGGCCGTAGCTCATGGTCGCACGCGTGTCTCGTCATCCCACCAAGCATTCACGGGGCTTGACATTTGGACCCATGGATTAATCGTTGGTATGGTCGGTTTATCGCCAAGGGAGCGCCGCCCGTCCGGATTGGGCTGGCTCGCGCAGGCCTGGGTTCAGGCCTCGGATCGGTGTACGTGCACGAACGGTTCCCCGCGACGCCGGGCCGATCAAGCCTCCGGTGGGATCATCATGCAAATGCGCAAGAAGCTCCAGGTTTTCGTCTCCTCGACCTACGCGGATCTACGCGACGAGCGGCAGGCGGCGGTCGAGGCGATCCTCACCGCTGGGCACATCCCCGCGGGGATGGAGCTGTTCGCAGCGGGCGACGAGTCGCAGATGCAGGTTATCCGCAGGTGGATCGAGGAGTCCGACGTGTTCCTGCTCATCCTGGGCGGCCGGTATGGCAGCATCGAGCCCGGATCGGGACGGAGCTACGTCCAGCTCGAGTACGAGCATGCGATCGCCGTCGGAAAGCCGGTGTTCGCGGTCGTGGTCGATGCCGAACATCTCGAGGAGCGGGTGAAGGCTCTCGGCACCAAGGCGATCGAGACCGAGCACCAGCAGGAACTCCGGATCTTCCGGGAACAGGTGCTCACCCGGATGGTGCGGTTCTGGCGCGACCCGCGCGATATCAAGCTCGCAATCCACGAAACGCTGCCGGAATACGCCCGCCGGGAGGATCTCGTCGGCTGGCGGCATGGCGACAGCAGCTTCGACTTCGCGAACGTGGCCGATCAGCTCGCCCAGCTCGCCAAGGAGAACGCTGCGCTACGAGAGATGGTCACCAACTTCCGGAGCGCGGTGCCGAGCGACGCGTTCGCCGGCCTGTCGTTCGAAGGGATGTATTCGCTCCTGGCGGACCGGCACGTCCAGGCGACCGGTTTCACGGACGCCGAGCAGGAGCGGCTCCGCCAGATCGCGCAGGTGTTTGGCGATCGGGAGATCGGCCTCGTCCACCTCTTCTTCATGATGTCGACGGGGTTCCTGCACCATGCCCGGGTGCCGGCGGATTCGCCGCGCCGCAAGCCTTGCGAGCTCCTGAGCGAGTACGGCCTGCTTCGCTGGGTGAGCGGCGACAGCGGCGGAACCAAGTGGGGATTCAACGAAGCCGGCCACAAGTTCTTCATGCGGCTGCTCCTGGAGCGTGACGGCCTCATGGCGGAGCAGTATCGCGATCCGGCCTAGCCCGGAAGCATGACCGCACGAGCGGATGCCGCCGACGCAGTGCTCGGCGGCCGACCGAAATCTCTGCGTGAGGCGCAGTTCACCCCGGGCTCAGCGCCTGCACGGCCTCGGACTCCTCGCCGAGCCACTCGGGGTTGGCGGCGGTGGCGTCGAAGATGGAACTGGTCTTGAAGGGCTCGAACTCGCCGCGCGCGGCCGCGGGGGCGGTCTTCGCCAGCAGCGCGTCGACCTCGGCCTCGGACAGTGGGCGGAAGGAGGCTGCGGCCTCCACGGCCTGGTCCAGCACCTCGATGCTGTCACAGCCGGTGATCACCACGCTGGTGGGGAGGTTCAGCGCGTAGCGCAGGCACTCGGCCGCGGTGACGGTGCCGGACTTCAGGATCACCCCATTCCCCATGCTCTTCATCCCCAGCACCCCGATGTTCTCGCGCACCAGCTCGGGGAGCACGCGCTTCTCGAAGCTGCGGTAGTGCGCGTCCATCACGTTCAGCGGGAGCTGCACCGCGTCGAAGTGGAAGCCGTGCTCACGCGCCACCTCCAGCGTGTGCAGGTGGATCTGCGGGTCCTTGTGCCCGGTAAAGCCGACGTAGCGCAGCTTCCCCGCGCGGCGCGCGTCTTCGAGCGCGGCGTTGGCGCCCTCGGGGTCGAAGATGCGGTGGGGATCGTCGAAGCGGATCACCTCGTGGTGCTGCACCAGGTCGATGCAGTCCGTCTTCAGCCGCTCGAGGGATTCGTGGAGCTGGCGCTCGGCCTCCTTCCGCGAGCGGCCGTCGATCTTGGTCATCAGGACGACGCGGTCGCGGCGGCCGTCGGCGAGCGCCTTCCCCATCCGCTCCTCGCTGGCGCCCTCGTTGTAGTCCCACGAGTTGTCCAGGAAGTTGACGCCGAGGTCGAGCGCGCGGTGAATGATGCGCAGCGCCAGCTTCTCGTCCACCGACTTCACCCCCAGGTGGTGCCCGCCCAGCCCGATGGCGGAGACGCGCTCGCCGGTGCTCCCCAGCGTCCGGTACGGCATGCCCTGTCCGCTCTCCGCCATCGTCGTCGCCCCTGGTGATGATTCCACGCGTCCGCGGCCGCCTGCGAGATCCGGTCCACACCCAGCGACAAAAGGGCCTCACACGGAGTCAACGGAGTCAACGGGGTAAACTCCGCTGACTCCGTTGACTCCGTGTGAGGTATTCAGTGCAGGGGTCTGATCCTGGTCGTAGGATCGGAAGGGCCGCCGTTCAGTCCGGAGAACGCTCCAGCGCGGCGCGGTCCCAGCCGCCCAGGTCGGCGGCCGCGTCGTAGGTGCTCTGGAGGAAGTCGAGGAGCACCGCGTCGGGGTCGGGGGCGGTGCGCACGGCCTCGTACGGGAGGATCCACTCGCGCATGGTCAGGTCGTAGCGCGCCGCGGCGGGGCGGACGGTGGCCTCGGGGCAGCCGGCGGGCTCGGGGTAGGCGTAGGCGTAGAACGACGCCTCCGCCACCGGCCCGCCGCCCGGCCACCATCCCGCGCTGATGCACTCGTGCGAGTATCCCTCCACCGCCACGTAGTCGGGGAGGTTGGGGACGCCGCCCGGGTGGCGCGGCGCGGGGCGCCCGGAGAAGCGCGTGCAGGCCAGGTCGAAGGCGCCCCACCAGAAGTGCACCGGGCTGCACTTCCCCAGGAACCGCCCGCGGAACTTCTTCATCACCCGGTCCACCTGCACCATCACCCGCCAGCAGCGCTGCGCCGCGTCGGGGTCGTACGCGGCGTGCGTGCGGTCGTCGGCGAAGGGGATGGGGTCGGCGATCTCCGACGGCACGGGGTGGATGTGGGGCGCGACGCCGAGCTCGCGCAGCATCGCCAGGTAGTCCGCGTAGAACTCCGCCACGGGGCGCGCCGCCAGCGGCAGCGAGCGGGTCTCGCCGTCGCTGGCGCGCGCGACCAGCCTGTGGTCGATGAAGTCGAACGCGACCTCGAAGGTGCGGCTCCCGTCGGGGATGGGCGAGGTGGAGAGCCCGCGCGGGGTCACGTAGAGCGCCACGTGCCACCAGTGGTTCTCCATCGGCGAGAGCGCGAGCCGCGTCTTTCCCACCATCTGCATCCACAGGTGCAGGGTGGCGTAGGTCGGCTGCCACGCCTCCAGCGGCAGGGCGGGCCACGCGTCGGCCGCGTCGGCCGTGGACGCCGTCCCGGTCGAGGTCATGATTGCACCGGGCGCGGGGCGGGCTCGATGAAGGCGTCGTCGACGAAGCAGTAGCCCCAGTCCTCCCCCGGCTCGAAGCTGCGGACCACCGGGTGGTGCGACTGGTGGAAGTGCTTCGTCGCGTGCTTGCTCGGCGAGCTGTCGCAGCAGCCGACGTGGCCGCAGGTCAGGCAGAGGCGCAGGTGCACCCACCACCCGCCCGTGGCGAGGCACTCCTCGCACCCCGCCGGCGTGCGGGGATCGACCTCGCGGACCTGGTCCAGGTGCGTGCATTCGTCGGACATCGGATGGCCTCCGGGTGATGGCGGCGGGATCGACCTCTCCCACAAGGTATGATTCCGCGCAAGGCCGCGAACAGCAGGGTCTCACGCAGGGGCTGTTGCTACGCGGGTCCGGCGTTCGAGCCCGCGGCCGCGGAGAGGCTCACCGCAGCAGAGGCACTGAAAGTGTCTCAGCTTTCCGCCAAAGCCGCCCATTCCGATGCGCAGACCGGATTGCAGGCGCGGGGGGGCATGTCCTCCGCGGGCGTGGCCACAGCCTGCATCGCGCCTAAGCGCGCCGGCAACGGCGCAGCCGTAGAGGATGCCGCGGATCCGGGGGGGTGATATGATTCGCTTCGCTTCCATGTCTCCTTTGCCGGAGGGAAAGCGAAACCGCAGAGCGTCAGAAATTTTTTTTCGCACTCCGAAGCGAGTTTGGCGCCTCCTCCGGGTGCTTCCCTCGAGATCAAGCCACGTCTGCGCCCCAGCGTTCCTCGGCGGCCCGGATGACCTCTTGGAGTGGGGCATACATCTCGTAGGGAAGGATACGCAAGCGGTGGCCCGCCGGGTCGTTCACCGCGATCACCAGCCACCTTCCGTTAAGACTGATACGCGCGAGATACGTGCGGTTTTCCACCAGCGGAATCTCGGGAAGACGGTTCCCCCACTCCGGGCGCCACAAGGTCGTTGTCGCTGCAGTGCTGTCGGAGTGCAGCAGGAGAGGCCCGCCGTCCGGACCGAACGCCAGATGGGAGGCAGCCGGGATCGCCGGGTAGCCGAACAACCCGATCTGCTCGTTCTTCCCTGCCTCCCACACGGATACCTGGGTCCCGTAATTATTCGTGAACACCCCCGCTGTCCACTGTCCGTTCGGCGAGAACGCGATCTCGTAGGGCTTCACGACGAGCAGCCGGGACAGAGGCACGGGTGCCGGCGCGGGCTTTCCTGTCACGCGGTCGAAGTATTCCGTGGCCGTGTCGGTCAGCGTCGGTATCCCCCGTGACCTCGGCTTCAGCGTCCGAAGCACGATCCCCCTGCCGTCGGGAGTAAAGGCGCTTGTCGAGATGCTTCCCGGAAGCACGCGCGGAGCGCCGTTGCCGCGCCAGTCCACGATTTCCGTACGCGTCGGGGTTGCGACCAGCACCTCGCCGCCATCGGGGCTGAACGAGACGGCGCGGATGGTATCGGAAGTGTGCCACTCCCGAAGCACGGCCAGGCTCCGGCCGTCCAGCAGGTATGCGCGATCGGTGAGATAGACGACGGCCACCGCACCGTCGGGGCTGTAGACGACGTTCTCCGCCCCGGTGCCGTGGATGCGCCCCCTTGCAACTATCCCTCTTCCTGGCCGCAGGAGGCGCACCCTGGAGTCTCCCGCGGAAACCACCAGAAGCTCGTCCGGACGCGCGGGGTTGAAGGCGGCTCCCGGTGCACCGATCCACCCTAGCGAGTCGGTTACGACGCCCGACGCCAGGTGCACCACGACCAGACCGCTATCCAGGGAGGCCGCGGCCCACCGTCCGTCTTTATCGAACGTAATCGAACGGACTGGCTTCCTGAGAGGAACCTCCCGTGCCTCGGGCTGGCTGGGCCAAAGCCGCAGGATCCGGGGCATGGACAACCCGTAGGCGGCCACCAGGCGCGAGCCGTCCGCGGAGAGGTTGTAGGCATCGTACCATTCATCGCTGGCGACGGCACCCCTCCGCATCCCGTCGGCCAACCGCCAGGTCACACGACCCCATTTCGCGCCGTATCCCACCACGTGCGTGCCATTGCGGGTGAATTCCGCGCCACCGACCTGCTCCTCCGCCCGGAGAATCTGCACCTGACCCGGGTCGAACCCGGTGCCGTTCCAGACGAGCACGTCCGTGCTGCCGTCCGAGGTAACGATCCGGTTGTCCAACGGGTGGAAACGGGCACTGAAGACCGGGATGGGTGAATGTCCCCGGATCTCACCGGTGCGAACGTCCCATACCTCGGCAAACCTGTCCGGGCGAATCGAAACCGCGAGCGTTCCATCCCGCGAGAGGCTGAAGGCAGGCATGTGGTACCAGACGCGGGCGGGGCGCGCGTGGAGAACCCGGTTCCCGGCAGAGTCCCATACCTGGATGACCCCCATGTCGCTCGCGCGAACTGCGGAGGGTGCGGAGCTCGCCACGATCATCCCGCGCGTGGCGAACTCGGCGTCGACGAGCGAGGTGACACTCAATGTCGCTTGCAGGCGGGGCGCCTCGCCCGCCTGCAGAATCCACAGTCTGGCGTACTCATTGTCCGTGCTGACCGTCAGTAACCGCCCTCCGTTCGCGCTGAACCGGAGGAAGCTGAACCGAAGGAGGTCCTCCATGGTGCTGAACGCTGGGACATTTGCTCTTGGGAGCCGGGACCAGTCGCGCGAAGACCAGATCAGAGGGCCATCGCGAGCGAGCGCTCCCACCAGCCGCCCGTCCGGACTGAAGGTTCCCGCGTTCAGATAGCCGGTATCCCGGAGGGTGGTGATCAGCCGGCCGCTGCTGCCGTTCCAGATTCGGATCATCCCGCCGCCGGAGGTCGCGATCCAGCGGTCGTCCGGGCTGAAGCGCGCGCTCCTCCTCTCCTCCCACCCAGCAGACGACACATAATACTTCAGGTGCCCGGGCAGGGTGTGTAGCACGGGCGAGGCGAGCAGCGCGCGGCGCAGCACGTCCACGGCGGCGGGGCCCGGGTGCAGCCGCGCGGCCCGCAGCGCCACGCGGCCGGCGCTGTCCGGCGCGGTCGCCAGGAGCGAGGCCGCCAAGTCTGCCAACTCGCCCGAGCGGGCGATGTGCGCCTGTCGGCGGCTGTCGCCCCAGGCGATCCCGGCCATGACGAGCACCGCGCAGAGCACGATGATGAGGCTCTGCTGGCGTATGTTGGCGCGGGTTTGGGCAGCGAAGGCGTGCTGCTGCGTCTCCGCGCGCTCGTGCTCCGCGGCGGCCAAGCGGTGCGCGTTCTCCAGCTCCTGCTGCTGGATGCGACGCTCCCGCTCTTCCTCCTCGCGCTCGTGTTCCACGCTGGCGCGGATGTAGGCGTGCTCGCGAACCCCCAGCTCCACGGCGAAGCTCTTGGCGACCTCGGCGGCGCGCTGCAGGGCGGTGCCGCGGGCGAGCGCGTCGGGGTCGTGCCCCTGCCGCTCCCAATCCAGCGCCGCCTCGCGGATGCGGCGCGCGGTGCGCAGGGCGTCGCGGTTCTCGTCGACCCACGCCGCCAGCCGCGGCCAGTGGCCCAGCAGCGACTCGTGCGCTAGCGCCACGGTGGCCGCGCCGTCCGGCGCGCGGTCGGTCACCAGCAGCCGAGCCTGGACGAACGCCTCCACGAAGGCGGCCACCGCCCGGTCCCGCGCCAGCGCGTCCAGCGAGGCGGTGGCACGCAGCGGCTCGTCGCGCTCGCCGCTCAGCTGCACCAGGCCGCGCCACACGCGGTCCATGGCCCCGCGTACCGCCGGGTCAAGGCGGGCATACGCCGCCTCGGCGCGCTGGGCCAGCGCGCCCTCCAGGCCGCGCATCTCGCGGTACGCGGCGAAGGTGAGCGTGCCTCCGGGCGTGCGCGCGTGGTACAGCTCCTCCAGCGCGAACTCCAGCAGGGGGAGCGGACCACGGGCGGCCGCCTCCGCCAGCTCGTCGTCCAGCCGCGCGCCGGTGGCGGGGTCTGCCTCGTAGGCGAGCCGGGCGGCGCGCGTGGGGCGGCGGATGATCTCGCCGATCTCCGCAGGGCGCGGCGGCAGCAGGTCGTACTGGCCGCCCTCCTTGAGCCGCGCCAGCTCCTCGAGCTCGTTGCAGTGGGGGTAGAAGTCGCTGCGGCAGGTGGCGACGATCCACGTCCCCCGCGCTTCGGCCAGCGCGGCCAAGGCGCGGACGTACGCGGCGCGGGCGCCATCGTCCGCGTCCGTGCGGGTGAACAGCTCCTCCAGCTGGTCTACGACCAGGATCAGCGCGGCTTCCGCGCCGGGCGGGGCGGATTGCGCCAGGGTGGCGGCGGCGAGCCGGGCGGCCGCGGGAGGCGCCTCCGCCAGCAGCTGCGCCAGCGCGTCCGCGTCCGTCTCCCCGGCGGCCAACTCGGGGAGCGCGCCGGGGGCGAGGAGCGCCGCGGCCAGGCCGGCGAGAGGCGTCGTCCCGCTGCCGGGGCGGGCGATGGCGCGGCGCCACGCGCGCACCCCGGCCACCATGCCGGGCGCGGTGAGCCGGGGGAGCACGCCCGCGCGCGCCAGCGACGACTTTCCCGCGCCGCTGGCCCCGAAGACCAGCACGAAGCCCCGGCCGCGTCCGCGCTGGCGGCGCAGCAGGGCAATCACGTCCGCCGTGGCGCGGGTGCGGCCGAAGAAGATGCCGGCGTGCTCCGGCTCGAACGCCTCCAGCCCGCGGAAGGGGGAGCCGTGCAGCCAGGGCGCCGGCGCGGGGTGCTCCCCCGGCGCCACCCCCTCCGCGATCCGCCGCTCCACCAGCCGGCGCAGGTGCGTCTCCAGCAGCTCCTCGAAGCGCGCGGCGTCGGCGAAGCGGTGGTGCGCCCGCACGCCGCCGTCCGGCATCCGGAGGACGGCGTCCAGGTACGCGTCCAGCGCCTGCCGCTGCTCGATCTCGCGCCGGGCGCCTTCCGGGTCGGCGTCGATGCGCACCAGGCGCTCGGCCGTCTTGAGGTAGAGAAGCACCTCCGGCGCTCCGCGGGCGTCCGTCGCGGCCAGTGCATCCTCCAGCTCGTACGCCGTGCCGGAGGGGTAGGGCGTGCCGTCCGCCCGAACGGCGAACGTCGGCGGCAGCGGCGTTCCCAGGCGCGACCAGGCGATGCAGACGAAGACATCGCACGCCGACGGGCGGCCGATCTGCGGCTGGAACCCATCTGCTGCGGTGAGCGGCTCATGCTCCCAGAAGATTGGCGCCACGCGCAACAGCGACTCGTGCTCGCGCGCCAGCCGGCGGACGATGGAGAGTGCCACCGCCCGCTCCTCGCCCACGTCCGACGGTGAGGAGATGAAGATGCGGAAGGCGCGGGGTTCTTCCACGGGCGGCGAGATTGGGGGAAGCCGGCGGCGCGGCCGTAAACTGGCGCGCTCCGCTCCCGATTATCAAGTTATCAAATGATAGCTGACGTACATCCCTCAACGAAGTACCGACCTCCACGCGGCTGGCCTTCCGTCTCCGGTCCTTCGTCCCATTCTCCTGTTTCTGTTGCCTTTACACGGCATCTTGTGCGTGGAGAGGCATCTTCCGCTCTCCGCTTCCTTTCTCCAGCCTTCTCATGTCACACGACTCTGATCGCCATGGCCGCCTGACGCGGGTGCTCGTCGCGTGCCTTGCAGTCCCACTCTTCGTGGGCACGACTGCCGCGCAGGCGCCGAAGACGCGCGTGGTGGTGCTGGGGGTCACGCACTCCAACCAACTCGTGGCCGAGAGCTACCAGCCGGCGGTGTTCCGGGCGTTCTTCGCGCGCGTGGCGCCCGCGGCGGTGTGCGTGGAGCGCGACCCCGAGGCGTTCGCGCGCGGGAGCCACCACGAGTTCACCTACGAGATCCAGTCGATCGCCGTCCCCTGGGCGGGCGAGCGGTCCATCCCCGTGCACCCGTTCGACTGGACGCCGAAGGCCGACGACGAGCTGCTGCTGTACGGCGCCACCTGGGACCCGCCGCCGCTGGTGCGCCGCCCCGGCGTGCCGCACGCCTTCATGGCCTTCGACAGCACCACGCTCGCCCTCCCCCTCTTCTACGCCGAGCGCGACAGCGTGCGGAAGGACTACCGCGACTGGTACGACGTGGTGCCGGCGCGCATGGGGACGGACTGGGCGCGGCGCCTCTTCCTCTACCGCACCTTCCTGCAGGCGCGCCGCGTGGCCGCCGCCGCGGCGCGGTACCCCGGCCGCACCGTGCTCGTGGTCGTGGGCTCGTACCACACCGAAGACATCGAGCGCATCTTGGCCGAGGACCCGCGCTTCGAGATCGTGAAGCCGTCGACCTTCGGCCAGCCGGCCGCGCAGGAGGTGGAGCGGGAGATCCGCGCGCCCGACCTCTTCGCCATCGCCACCTTCAACCTGCTCGGCGTGCAGTCGCGCGAGCGCACCGACGCGGGGTGGGTGGGGCGCGTGGTGGCGCGGCTGGCGGCGGCGGCGCGGACGCCCGAGGTGGAGCTGCTGGAGACGCGGCTCGGCGTGCTCGCCGGCCGCATCGCGCCGGAGGCGGCCGCGGGGCGCTACGCCGACATCGCCGCCCGGGCCGGCGCGGAGGCGCGCTTCACCTGGACCGGCGTGCAGGACCGGTCGCGGCTGGACTCGTACTTCGACCCCTTCGGCAACCTCACCGTCGCCCGGCGCGCGCTGCTGGAGCAGGCGCGCGAGGAGGCCAAGCGCGGCCGCGCGGACGAGGCGGCCCGCCTCCGCGGCCAGCTCGATGGGCAGCTCACGCCGGTGCAGCGCATCCAGCTCGCTGCGTACTGGGACGAATACGTCGCGCGGATGAGGTGAGAAACAAGGGGCTCATACCAATTTGCCGAGGTCGGTTCTGGATTCCAATCTCCTGACGAAGGCCTCACACGGAGTCAACGGAGTCAGCGGAGTCGTTCTCCGTTAACTCCGTTGACTCCGTGTGAGGCCTTCAGTTCAAACAGGGGCACAGAGTAACGGAGTCCCTCTATGGCAGATCGGCCAGGAGCAGCTTGAGTGCCGTGACGATCGTCTCCGGTTCCTGCTGGGGGACGATATGCTGAGATCGCTCGGCGAGGATCAAACGCCGCCGGGGTGAGGCCGCGGCGATGTCGGCGTGGCTCTGCCGCCATGCCTGGTCGACGTCCGCGCGTCCCCACCATGGCCGCCCGGCCGACACGATGACCATCGGCTGCGTGAGCCCGGGCTCCACGGCGGCGACCTCGCCGAGAAGACCGCGGAATCCGTCGATCATCCGCACCAGGGCGCGCTCCTGGGTGGTCGACGGGTGCTCGGGGCGCCGGGCGGTGGAGAATACGAAGTCCCCCGTCCGTTCCACGAAGCGCGGATTCATCGGATCGACCAGCACCACTCCCCGCACGCGGTCGGGAAAGCGTGCCGCGCTCAACAGCGCGAGCAGCGCGCCGTACGAGTGCCCCACGTGGATCGTCCTCTCCGGGGCAGCGATCGCCCGCAGCGCGCGGTGCAGGTCCGCGACCTCCTGGTCGGGCGTAAGGTCCGGCGCCCCCAGCTCGCTCCGTCCGAATCCGGCCCGGTCGTACGCCACGACGGTCGCTCCCGTCTCCCGCGCGAGGAGCGCCGGCACCTCGTACCATCCTTCCAGGTCCGCGCCGCCCCCCGCCTCGAGCACGATCGTGATTGGACGCGCCCCCCGCCGGATCACCAGGTGAAGCGAGTGGTCGCCGACGCTCACCATCGTATCCCGCGGCTCCGGCTGCGCCGCGGGTGGAGCGTGGCTGCCGGCGATCAGGAGGCCCAAGGCGAAGGCTGAAGCAGTCATGTCATCGATCGCGCTGAGAGGGCAGGCTGTGGGAGCGATGTTCCCTACGGCTGGCGACGCGAATGCGATTCACGAACCTGCAGTTCTCTCCGCGTCTCCGCGTCTGCGCGTGAGATCGTCCGTTATGAAAGCAGACAAAGCGGCTAGGCAAAGGATTGCCTCCCGGCTAGAATGGCTCCGCCCCCGCATCACCTCCTCGACGGATCCTGCCATGCCTCCTGAACCGCGCGAAGGCGACGTCGTGCTGCTGGTGGGGACGATGAAGGGCGCGTTCCTCGTCTGGTCCAACGCGGAGCGCCGCGAGTGGCGATTGGAGGGGCCGCACTTCCGCGGCGAGCAGGTCTACGCGCTGGCGCTGGACCAGCGTGGCGGGCGCCGGCGGATGCTCGCGGCCACCCGCAGCATGCACTGGGGCGCCGTGATCCGCGCCAGCGACGACCTCGGCGCCACCTGGACCGAGCCCGACCGGCAGAACGTGCGCTTCCCCGAGGGCTCGGACGACGCGCTGGTCAACATCTGGCAGATCCGCCCCGGGCGCGCGTCCGAGCCCGACGTGCTCTACTGCGGCGTGGAGCCGGCGGCGCTCTTCGAGTCGCGCGACGGCGGCGAGAGCTGGAGCCCGGTGGAGGGGCTGCTGAACCACGAGCACCGCAAGCGCTGGACGCCGGGCGCGGGCGGCCTCTGCCTCCACACCATCCTCACGGACCCGGCGGACGGGGAGCGGATGGCGGTGGCCATCTCCACCGGCGGCTTCTACCGCACCGACGACGGCGGACGGACTTGGCGTCCGCGCAACGTGGGGGTGCGCGCGGTCTTCCTCCCGGACCACTACCCGGAGTTCGGGCAGTGCGTGCACAAGGTGGCGCACCACCCCTCGCGCCCGGAGCGGCTCTTCCTGCAGAACCACTGGGGGCTCTATCGCAGCGACGACTGGGGCGAGCAGTGGCACGACGTGGCCAACGGCGTGCCCTCGGACTTCGGCTTCGCCATGGAGGTGCACCCGCACGACCCCGACACGGTCTACATCGTGCCGCTGGACTCGGACCAGTTCCGCTGCGTTCCCGAGGCGCGGCTGCGCGTGTACCGCACGCGCGACGCGGGCGCCTCGTGGCACCCGCTGGAGACGGGGCTGCCGCAGCACGACGCCTACGACACCGTGCTGCGCGACGCGCTCGCGGCCGACCGCCACGACCCCGCGGGGATCTACTTCGGCACGCGCGGGGGCAGGCTCTACGGCTCGGCCGACGAGGGGGAGAGCTGGACGGAGATCGCCGGCGACCTGCCGCCGGTCGTGTGCGTGAAGGCGGCGGTCGTCGGCGCCGCCTGAGGGAGGAGGGAACTCGGGAGATGGGGATCACCATCGCGCTGCCGGGAGCGCTGCAGCCCTATGCCGGCGGGAGCCCGGAGGTCGAGCTGGCGGAGCGCTTCCGCACGGTGGGCGATGCGCTCGCCGCGCTGGCCGAGCGCCACGGCGGGGTGATGGACCGCGTGACCGACGAGCGCGGCGCGCTGCGCCCGCACGTCAACGTCTTCGTCGACGGCGAGAACGTGCGCTTCCTGGACGGGCTGGGGACGGCGCTGGGGGAGGAGAGCACGATCGTGATCGTCCCGGCCGTCAGCGGCGGGTAAAGAAACGGCGTTTCACGCAGAGACGCAGAGAAACTGAGAGTACGCGGAGAACTCCTTCTGCGTACTCTCAGTTCCTCCGCGTCTCTGCGTTCCCGGGGCAGGCGACCGCCTCCAGCCGGAACTCCTGCGCGCGCTCGTCGCGGTCCGCGTTGTCGACGAGCACCGTGAGCCGCCGCGCGTCCACCCGGCGGTAGGTGATGCGCTTGGGGAAGTCGTGCGTCGGGTCCTCGAAGCGCGCGCTGCCGGGGGTGGACTGCGTCAGCCGGAACCGTCCGCGCTGCGTACCGCCGGGCGCCGGGTAGAGCACGATCCCCGCCGACTCGGCCACGATGCGGCTGAACTCCCAGGCGCGGGTGCGGCCGGTGTTGTCGTCCAGGTAGCGCGTGGTGGCCAGCATCACGTCGGAGTCGGCGGCCGTCCACTGCTCCTCGATGGTCTTGTCGACGCCCGCGTCGCCGCGCCAGCACCCGGCCATGAAGGCGAGCGCCGCCAGTGGACGCGCAGGCTCCTGCGCCGCGGCGGGGAGGGCGGTCAGCGCGATGGCGAGGAGCGGTAGAAAGGCACGCAGGGAAGGCATCGAGCGTCTCCGGGACAGGAGTGGGCGGGGACGTGCGCCCCTACGATGCGCGTCCAGCCCCGGAGTGTCCAGCATCGTCCGTCAGCGCACCGCCATCCGCGAGAGCGCCGCCCGCAGCCCCCGCGCGAGCTTCACCGCGTCGTCGTTCGCCCAGAAGTGCATGAAGTACAGGTGCGGCTGCTCGCCCAGCATGTGTGAGTGGAGCGCCGTCACCTCGACCCCGTTCTCACGGAGCGCGCGGATCACCGGGTTCACCTCGCCCGCCGTCATCACGAAGTCGCCGGTGATGGCGGCGCGGCCGGCGCCCGTCGGCTGGAAGTTGATCGCGGTCGCGACCCCCATCGCGGGCGTGACGATGTGCCCGCGGTCGCGGACCGGCTCCACGCGGGGCACGCTCACCTGGTACACTCCCCCGTTCACCCGCCCGCTGTGCCCCAGCGCCCGCGCGACCGCGCCCGTGTCGAGCTCGATCGGCGCGGCGGCGGACGCGGGCTGTGGCGAGCCGAGAGGCGTGCGGGTGAGCGCCAGAGCCGCCCGCACCGTCTCCGCGATGCGCGCGGGGTCGCCGTGCGCCTCCACGTGCACGTACATCACCCGCGGGCTCTCCCGCAGCAGGTGGTTGTGCACCGCCGTCTGCATTACGCCGCCCTGCTGCAGGCGCGTCATCACCGGCGCGACCTCGTCTTCCGTGAGCACCAGGTCACCCATCGCCATCGCGGTGCCCCCCTCCACGCGACGGAAGGCGATCCACGACCCCAGCGCCAGGGCGGGGCGGATCTGCACCCCGTCGACCGTGACGCGCAGGTCGCTCCGAGGGAACGAGAAGCGCATCACCTCGTACGGTTGCGCCGTCCCCGGCCGGCCGAGCGCCCGCTCGACCGCGCCCCACCCCGGCTGCTGCGCGCGTCCGCTCCTCACCATCGCCGCGCATAGCAGCACCGCCAGCATCGCACGTCTCATCACGCTCCTCCTTCCAAGGCAGATGATACAACTGTTGCAAATCATGCAACAGGAACTTATATAGAGAACGCGGCCGCCGAGATCCTGTGGTGCGCCTTTTCTGTGCCTCCGCGAGAAAACGCCGACCGGCCCCACGAATGGAATCTCCTCCCTGGCTGTTCCTGATCCACCAGATCCCGCCGACGCCGGCGTACCTGCGGGTGAAGGTGTGGCGGCGGCTGCAGCGGCTCGGCGCGGTGCAGGTGAAGAGCTCCGTGTACGTGCTCCCCAACACGGCGCAGGCCCACGAAGACTTCACCTGGCTGCTGCGCGAGATCACCGGCGAGGGGGGCGACGCGCTGGTGTGCGAGGTCGCCCTCCTCGACGGGCTGAGCGACGCGCAGGTGGAGGCGATGTTCCGCGCCGCCCGCGACGAGGACTACGCCGCCCTCGCGCGCGAGGCGAACGAGCTCGCCGCCTCGGCCGACGCCGAGCGGGCGAAGGCGCCGGCCGCGCTCGCCCGGCTGCGGAAGCGCCTCGCCGAGACCGCGTCGATCGACTTCCACGCGGCGGCCGGGAAGCGCGACGCCGAGGCCGCCCTCGCCTCCGCGGAGGCGCGCATCCGCCGCGCCAACGCGCCGGCCCCGCGCGACGCCGCGACGGGCGAGGCGCTGCGCGGGCGCACCTGGGTCACCCGCGCCGGCGTGTTCGTGGACCGCATCGCGAGCGCGTGGCTGATCCGGCGATTCATCGACCCCGACGCGCGCTTCCGCTTCGTGGCCGAGGCGAAGCATCGGCCGGCGCCGGGCGAGGTGCGCTTCGACATGTTCGAGGCGGAGTTCACGCACCAGGGCGACCGCTGCACCTTCGAGGTCCTGCTGGAGCGGACGGGGCTGGGGGATGATGCCGCGCTCGCCGCCGTCGCCGAGGTGGTGCACGACATCGACCTGAAGGACGCGAAGTTCGGCCGTCCCGAGACGCCGGGGATCGAGCTCCTCCTCGCCGGCCTCGCCCGCGCCGAGCCCGACGACGCGCGCCGCCTGGAACGTGGCGCGGCGCTGCTCGAGGCGCTCTACGCCTCATTCACGCCTTCGGCGGCGGATGGCTGACCTCCTCTGGCCGAAGGGGCGCCGGGCGAATGAATTCGCTGCAACAACTACACGAAGTCCGCCTTCGCGGACTACCGGGCACGGTGCCGCCGGGGTGAAGGGGCGCGCGAAAAGCCGCGGTGTTGCCGCAGCGGAATACCGGGAGGGCGCCGCTGGTGGGAGGCGAACGGGAGAGCCGCGAGCGAAGCGAGCCGATGTCCCTCCCCCAGGCTGCTTTGGGGGAGGGACCGCCGCGAAGCGGCAGGGAGAGGGCCCACCGCGGACGGCGCGCGCGTCCGGGACAGGAACGCTCCCGGCGGATGGTCGACCAACCAATCCAGGAGGTGGAACGATGCGATGGGTGACTCGCCGCAACGCGAACGTGGACCGGGTGGCCTGCCCGTGGCTGATCCGCCGGTTCGTCGATCCGGAGGCGGAGTTCGTGTTCGTGGCGCGCGACACCGATCCGTCGACGATCCGCGACGGCATCCCCTACGACATGGCGGGCGTGGAGCTGGGACACGTGGACGGCCGCTGCAGCTTCGAGTCGATCATCCTGAAGCACGGGCTCGGCGGCGACGCCGCGCTGATGCTGCTCGGCCGGATCGTGCACGGCGCCGACATCCCCGCCGACCTGCCCTCGTCGCCGGCCGAGGCGCACGGGCTGCGCGCCATCGCCTACGGCTTCGCCGAGCTGCACGGCGAAGACGACCAGGCGAAGATCCGCCTGGAGAGCCCGATGTACGACGCGCTCTACACCTGGTGCGCGCGCCAGGCGGCGGCGTCGTGACGGACTCGGCCGCCCTCGACGCGGGCCGGCGGGCGCGCCTCGCCCGGGGGCTGGGGCTCGACCGCAACACCGCCGCGGTTGCGGGCGCCATGTTCCTGATGGGGCTCGGCGAGGAGCTGTGGAAGCGCTTCATCCCCAAGTACATGGCGTCGCTGGGCGCGCCGGTGCTCGCCATCGGGCTCTACGGGACCACCGAGGACCTGCTCGACGCCGTCTACCAGTACCCCGGCGGATGGATGGCCGACCGCCACGGCCGGCGGCGCGCGCTCCTCCTCTTCGTGACGCTGGCCGCGGCCGGGTACGCCTGCTTCTGGGCGGCCCCGTCGTGGCCGTGGATCTTCGCCGGGCAGGCGCTGGCGATGGCGTGGACCAGCATGGCCAGCCCCACCCTCTTCGCCGTGGTGGGCGACGCGCTGCCGAAGGGGCGGCGCTCGGTGGGCTTCGCGGTGCAGTCGGTGGTGCGGCGGCTGCCCATCGCCGTGGCGCCGGCGCTGGGCGGGCTCGCGATCGCCGCGTACGGGCTGCGCACCGGCATCCGCGCCGGGCTGGTGGCGGCGATGGTGCTCGCGATGGTCACCCTGGCGACCGTCTCCAGCGTGCGGCTGCCGGTGATCGCGGAGGAGAAGGCGAGCGGGGTGCGCGGCGTGTGGGGCACGTTCCCGGCGCGGCTGCGCAGGCTGCTGGCGTGCGACATCCTGGTGCGCACCTGCGAGGGGATGGTCGACGTCTTCGTGGTGCTCTACGCGCTCGACGTGGTGGGGATCGGCGCGCCGCGCTTCGGGCTGCTGGTGACGGTGCAGATGGTCACCGCCATCCTCTCCTACTTCGCGGGCGCGCGCATCGCCCTGCGCTGGGGGCAGCGCGCGGCGGTCGCGCTCACCTTCGCGGCGTTCGCGGCGTACCCGCTGGCGGTGGCGCTGTCGGGGAGCTTCGCGGGGCTGGCGGGCGCCGCGGTGGTGGGCGGGCTGCGCGAGATCGGCGAGCCCGCGCGCAAGGCGATGATCGTGGACCACGCCGAGCCGCACCTGCGCGCGCGCTCGGTGGGGCTGTACTACCTGCTGCGCAGCACGGCCATCACCCCGGCGGCGTTCGTCGGCGCGCTGCTCTGGCGGTCGAACCCGGCGCTGCCGTTCTTCGTCGCCTCGGCCGCGGGGTTCCTGGGGACGGGATGGTTCGCGCTGGGGACGCAGAACAGAATTCTCTCACAGAGGTCACAGAGGTCACAGGGGAACGGCGCTGTTCCTCCGTGACCCCTGTGACCTCTGTGAGAGACCAGGCTGAATTCCCCTCACACCCTGATTGCGGATGTGGTATCAGCCGTTTGAGTTGACGGCGGCGACCATCCACTGCGTCCCGGAAAGATCGCCCTCCGCCCAGGCGGCGGGGATGGGGATGGTGCGGTGCCCCACCACCAGCGCGCCGCCGGCCAGGTCCGCCTCGCGGAAGCCGGCGGTGCGGTAGAGCTGCATCTCGTTCGCCGCCTGCTTGCGCCCCGCGGCGCTCGCGCGCGGGTCGCTCTCCACCCGCACCACCAGGTGCTCCACCCCCGGCAACTCGTTGTGCCGCGCGTCCTGCAGCGTGGCCAGGAAGTCGCCGCCGATCCCGATCCCCCACAGCCCCGGGGGAACGAAGAAGTCGTCGACCTTCCACCCCAGCACCCCGTCCGCCCGCTCGGCGATGAGCTGCGCCGCCTGGATGCGGTACTGCTGCCGCCGCCCGTACACCATCCGCAGGTTGTACGAGAGCACCTCGCGCTCCGCGGGAATGTCGCGCCCCCCCACCAGCCAGCAGGTGCGCGCGAACCCCTCGGCGTCGCGCTCGATCCAGGTGAACGCCTGCTCGCCCGTGGCCGGCAGGTCGGGCTTGCCGGGGTCGATCGACACCAGGTTGAAGTGCCTCTCCAGGAAGCGGGTGAACGGCTCGGGGTACATCGTCTTGAGCAGCGGCCACCACATGCGGAAGAGCGGCGCGTAGGCCCAGCGGGCGAACCAGTTCATCACCCCCAGGTAGAGCGGATGCCCGTAGTTGGCGTCCAGCCGCTCGCTCTCGAACATCTCCGCCATCAGCAGCAGCGCCCGCCGGATCAGGTGCAGCGAGGTGGAGAGCTCCTCCAGCCGCGGCCCTCCCCCGCGCGGCGGCACGCGCACCACGCCGCGCGAGGCCGCGTCGTCGTCGGCCTCGCCCCTGTCCCACGCGCCCTCGGCCGGCGCCTCGGCGACCACGGGCACGCCGGGCATCGGCAGCCTGCGGCGGTCCAGCTCGTCGAGCTCCTTGTAGACCTGGTGCAGGAGCGCCGCGTCGCCCTCGCGCAGCAGCGTGTCGAGCTCGGCCACGCGGTCGGTGAAGCGCGACAGCCGCTCGTCGAAGCCCTCCGGCCGGGGCTGCCACTCGCGCCGCGCGCCCGCGAAGGCGGTGGTCCAGAACTCCCGGTCGGCGCCCGGCCGCGGCGGCTGCAGCCCCGCCATCACCCCGCGGAAGGCGGCGTGCGCGGCGTGCCGCCCGAGCCGGCGGTACGACTCCCACTGCGCCTCGTCGTAGAACTGGTCGCCGGTGCTCTCGTTGGGGAAGGCGGCGTTGCGGCGCCGGTACTGCGCCACGTCCACCGGCTCGTCGCCCACCAGCACCGGCTTGAAGAGGAGGAGGATGCCGGTGTCGCCGTCGGGGTAGTGGATGTCGCCCGCCACCATGTGCTGCCGCGCCCGCCCGTCGGCGTCCGGCTTCAGCGGGGTGGTGTCGATGCGGATCTCCACGTCGAAGTCCTCGCGCACCTTGCGGACGAGGTTGCCGAGGTCGTCGAAGGCCGCGTCGGGGTCCTGCCCGCAGTCCGACACCACGATCACCCGGCAGTGGCGCCGCACCAGCTCGTAGGCGGCCAGGTTCTCGAAGTGCCCGCCGTCGGAGAGGTGCACGTAGCCGCCGGTGGTGTTCGCCCGGCTGAACATCTCCCGGAAGAAGGGGCCGCCGGGGGTGGCGAAGGGCTTCTGCTTGCGGTCGCCGCCGGGGTTCGCCACCCAGAGCCCCAGCCGCAGGTTGAGCGCGGCCATCAGGAAGGTGACCGCCGGCCCGTACTGCATGGAGCGCGAGCCCATCAGCGTGTTGAACGCCGCGCCCGAGGCGGTGACCGCGTCGCCCAGGGTGGGGACCGCGCGGTACTCGCTCCACGGCGCCCAGGTGCCGTCGACCGAGCAGCCGATGCGCGAGAGCACGGCGCACTTCGCGCCGCGGTAGAGCCCCGCCATCGCGTCCTTCGACGCCAGGTCGTTGGCGGTGCAGCACACCAGGTGGAAGGGTCGCGCCGCGCCGTTCGCCAGCGCGTCCATCGGCACGTCGTCGCCGGGCACCACCTCGGTCTCGCGGTTCTGGCTCCCCGGGCGGCCGCCGTTGGAGGCGCCGGGGTAGGCGCGCACCAGCCGCGCCCGGTAGAAGGAGTGCAGCCCCACCTCGTTGGGGTCCATGAAGAGGAGCACCAGCGCCACGATGGCCCCCGCGGCGGCGGCCACGTACCCCGGCGGGTAGTGCAGCCCGTTCGGCCGCTCGCCGGCCACGATCAGGCCGACCACGCACAGCACCAGCAGGAGCACCACCGCGTAGGCCAGCACCTGCGGCGCCATCGGCTTGAGCTTCGCCAGCACCCCGCCGCCGGAGCCGGGGCTCTTCTCCTTGGAGAGCAGGTGCTGCACCTTCGCGAACGCCGCCGCCAGCGCCGCGGTGAGCCCGCCCAGCCCGGGAACGGTGAACTGCGCCTGCCCGGGGATGAGCCAGGCCTCCAGCAGCACTCCGGCGTACCAGAGCGCGGCGACCCCCATCCACACCGCCGCCAGCAGCAGCAGGCGGGCGCGCACCCGGTCCGCCGCGCGGCGGAAGCGCAGCCCCCGCGGCGTCGCCGACCACCCCGAGAAGAGCCAGCGGGTCACCAGCAGCACCTGCAGCGCCGCGGCCCAGGCGAGCGCCGGGGCGACGACGTAGCGCCACTCGCCGAACGGCTGCCCGGGGCGCAGCGCGGGGAGGCGCTGCCCGGCGACGTACGCGTCCCCCGGCACCCACCACTGCACCAGCGCCCACCACGCCACGGCGGTGAGGGCGATCGCCAGCACCGCGTTCACCAGGTACGCGGACCCGTCGCTCGGCTCCCGGCGGCGCAGCCACCCCGCCTCGAAGGCGGCGAGCGCGGCGAGGGTGCCGCCGTCGATCAGCAGCGTGCCCGCCCACTGCGGCACCGCGGGCGAGAAGAGGAGGAACACCGCGCCGGTCCAGGCGAGGATCGCCAGCGCGATCACCGAGAGCGCCGCCAGGAACGAGGGGAGCATGGAGCCGAGCGCCGTCACCGCGATGCGGCCGGTGTCGTAGCTGAAGATCCCCAGCCGGGGCGAGAGGAAGTTGCTGAACTCGCGCAGGTGGCGGACCTCGGGCGGCTCGGCCTGCCCGGCGCCGGGCTCCGCGGGGAACTGTCCCTCGCGCCCCTTCGCGCGGTGTCGCCACGCCGTCCAGAACGCGCCCAGGTACCCGCCGCCCGAGACGGTGGAGAGATAGTCGAAGGCGCCGAGGACGCGCACGTCCTGCAGTCCCTGCAGCAGCCCCAGGTTGTAGGTGGCGCTGCGGACGCCGCCGCCGGAGAGCGCCAGGCCGAAGAGGTCGCGCGGCGGATGCCTGAGCCAGCGCTCGCCGCCGTGGCGCGGGGCCTCGTCCTGTGCCAGCTCGGCGGCGACCAGCGCCTCCAGGCTGCCGGGCGGGGGCGCGGAAACGGTCGAAGCCGGCGCGGGAGGCGCCCCGGTGGGAACGAGGACGTCGGTCATGATGGGAGATCCTGCCGGGGGAGGGAACGTCTGATGCTGAATACTGGCCGAAGACGCTGATCTGGTCAAGCAAAACTGTCTCACGCAGAGACGCGGAGACACGGAGGGAGCCACCCGGCCTCTCCATGTCTTCTTCTATGAGAGGCGCTGTTGAAGAGCTTGTTCCGTTTGTCCGGTTTCATTAGCTTGGAGCGATGTTCCACTTCCAACCCGAAATGCAAGATGAGCTCGAGCACCGGGACGGCACCGACGGTTTCGCTGGAGAAGATCGAGGAAGAGCTGCTGGCGCTTCCGCGCGAGGCACGCGAGCACCTCGCGAAGGTGCTGGAATCGAGCCTGGGCGACGGCGAGGTGGAGATGGTGTGGGACGAAGAAGCCGATCGGCGGTACCGTGCCTTCCTGGCCGGTGAGCTGACCGCGGTTCCTGCCAGGGAAGCTCTCGCGCAGCTGCGCGCGCAGCTACGGAAGTGACTCCGGTCAGCTTCCTGTCCCCCGCCCTCGCCGAAATCGCAGACGCAGCCAGCTACTACCAGACGCAGGATCCGGCAGCCGCCGAAGGATTCTTCGGCCGTGGATGCGGGCGTGGAGTTGTTGACCGAACATCCCTACGCCGGCCGGCCCACGCGCTTCGGAGCCCGGAGGCTGACGCTCCACACCTACCCGTACGACCTGATCTATCGGCTTCACGACGGCGGCGTGCTGGTTACCGCAGTCGCGCATCACCGCAGGAAGCCGTGGTACTGGGCCAACCGCATCGGGTGACCGGCAGCCTGACCAGGAGACACGGAGGCACAGGAGAGGACCGCCCCGGCGTCTCCGTGCCTCCGCGTCTCTGTGTGAGACGAAACGGGCTATCGGTCCGCGACGTCGCCCGTCATCGGCTCCACGCGCTCGTGGCGGGCGATGCGGCCGTAGCGCTCCGCGAGCGTGATGAAGTCGCGGCGGTACCCTTCCCGGTCCGGGCCGAGCGCGCCGCGGGCGATCTCGAGCATCCCCTCCACCGTGGCGCCGCCCTTGTGGCGCGAGTCGCGCAGCAGCATCCCGAACCCCGCCACGGCGCTGGCGAAGCGGAAGTCGGCGTCCGGCTCCACGCCGCGGTCCAGCACCGGCTGCGAGAAGAGCCGGCTGGTCTCGCTGCTCGGGAGCTTGTAGCGCAGCTTCACGAAGGCCAGCTCCCCGCCGGCGGACGCGCGCGGCGCGGGCCCGGTGCGCTGGTAGCGCAGCGACGGCGTCTGCGCCTCCACGTCCATCCGCGCGCCCACGGGCACGATCTCGTACAGCGCCGTCACCGAGTGCCCGGCGCCCATGTCGCCCGCGTCGCGCCGGTCGTCGTCGAACTCCTCGTTGCGCAGCGCGCGGTTCTCGTAGCCGATCAGGCGGTAGGCGGCCACCCGCGCGGGGTTGAACTCCACCTGCAGCTTCACGTCCTTGGCGATGGTGAAGAGGGTGCCGCCGAACTCGCTCACCAGCGTCTTGCGCGCCTCGGCGCGGTCGTCCACGTAGGCGTAGTTGCCGTTGCCGCGGTCGGCCAGCCCCTCCAGGCGGCTGTCCTTCAGGTTCCCCATCCCGAAGCCGAGCACCGTCAGGAAGGTCCCCTCCCGCCGCTTCTCCTCGATCAGCCGGAACATCTCGGCGTCGCTGCTGGCGCCCACGTTGAAGTCGCCGTCGGTGGCCAGGACCACGCGGTTGTTGCCTCCCCGCACGAAGTTGCGCCGCGCCACCTCGTAGGCCAGCCGGATCCCGGCGCCCCCCGCGGTGCTCCCGCCCGCCTCCAGCCGGTCGATCGCCGTCAGGATCTCGCCCTTGCGGTCGCCGGGGGTGGCGTCGAGCACCAGCCCTGCGGCGCCGGCGTAGACCACCAGCGAGATGCGGTCCTGCGGCCGGAGCTGCTCCACCAGCATGCGCAGCGCGTCCTTCACCAGCGGCAGCTTGTTGGCCGGGCTCATCGACCCCGACACGTCGACCAGGAACACCAGGTTGCTGGCCGGGAGCTCGCGCGTGTCCACGTGCCGCCCCTGCAGGCCGACGCGCATCAGCCGGTGGTTCGAGTTCCACGGGCAGGGGCCCACCTCGGCGGCCACCGAGAAGGGATGCTCGCCGGTGGGCTCGGCGTAGTCGTAGCGGAAGTAGTTGACCAGCTCCTCGATGCGCACCGCGTCCTTCGGCGGCGCCTGGCCCGCGCGCAGGAAGCGGCGCACGTTGCTGTACGAGGCGCGGTCCACGTCGATGGAGAAGGTGGAGAGCGGGTTCCCGCGCACCGCCAGGAACGGGTTCTCGTCGATGGCCGCGTAGTTCTCGGTGTTGGGCTCGCCGCGCACCCGCGGTTGCTGCGGCTGCGACAGCGCGTACGCCGCCGCGTCGCCGCTGACCACCGCGCCCGCCGACCGCCGTGCCTGCTCGGCCCCGACCGCGTTCACGACGATGCCCTCGAGCGCCACCGCCGACGTCGCCAGCGAGAAGTTCTGCGTCAGAGTGGCGCCGGGGGCGAGCTGGACCGACCGGGTCGCGGACTGACGGCCGAGCGTCGCGACGGTGATGACGTACCGGCCGGTCGCGTGAAGGCGGTCGGCGGGAATCACCAGGCGGTACCGCCCGTCGAGGCCGGTTACGGTGCCCACGCGGAGCACCTGGATGTGCACCGTCGCCCCGGCGAGTGGCCCGCCCGACTCCGCCGCGGTCACGGTGCCGGTGACGACGGCCGGTTCCTGCCGCGCGGCCGCCGCGAGCGTGGCGGCGCCCAGCGCGAGCGAGGCGACTACGAGGATTCGCTTCATGGCAGTCTCCCGTGCTTGAAGGTGAGCCTGCCCAGAGAACGTGCCGAAGTGTGCGAAGTCTGACACCAGTGGTGGAGAGCGGGGACGAAACGAGGGACGGGCGCAACGCGGTTACCGACGCGACAGAAACGGATGTCGGGCGGATAAATCCGCAGCAACAAAGACACGAAGTCCGCCTGCGCGGACTCCTGGCTGCCGTGCAGACGCACCTGGGCGGGCACGCGACCGGCAATGATGTGGCCGAGGCCGGTTGACCTCGGCCACATCATTGCCGGTTGCGTATCACGGAACTCCGGGTCACACCGCGGCCGGCAGTCCGCGCAGGCGGACTTCGTGTAGTTGTTGCAGCGAATTCATTCGCCCTGCCGAGAGGCCCGCGCTGTCGGTGGCTTCAGCGCATCGCGGTCGAGGCGGGGAGGAGCGCCGGCGGGGTGGGCGCCTTCAGGTGGCGCTCCAGGAAGTTGAAGTTGACGTTCGCGATCAGCCGGTAGCTCTGCCAGTCGTACGCCGCCCCGTGGCGGCCGGGCGGGTAGATGCGCAGTTCCACGTCGCGCCCCAGGCCGGTGAGCTTGGTCACGAGCTGAAAGGTGTTCTGCACGTGGACGTTGTCGTCCATCAGCGAGTGCACCAGCAGCAGGTGGCCCCGCAGCTTCCCGGCGTTCTCCAGCGGGCTGCTCTCCACGTAGCCGGCCAGGTTCTCGCCCAGCAGCCCCATGTAGCGCTCGGTGTAGATCGTGTCGTAGAAGCGCCAGTCCGTTCCCGGCGAGTTGGCCGCGCCGACGGGGAAGAGCTCGGGGTAGAGCTCCATCGCCATCAGCGTGGCGTAGCCGCCGTAGCTGGTGCCCATGATCGCCGTGCGGGGCGCGTCCACGTACGGGAGCGTGGCCAGGTAGCGCGCCGCTTCCGCGAAGTCGCGCGACTCCGATCTCCCGAGGTGCTTGTAGGCGACCTCCATGAAGTCCCGGCCGTAGTTGTTGCTCGCCCGGTTGTTCAGGCCGATCACGATGTACCCCTGCTGCGCCAGCCACTGGTCCCATCCCCCGGTGGTCCACTGGTCGTACACCTGCTGCGACCCCGGGCCGCCGTAGATGTCGAACACCACCGGGTACTTCTTCGTGGGATCGAAGGGCACCGGCCTGATCATCGAGCCGTCGATCTTCACCCCGTCGGAGGTGGTGAAGGTGAAGATCTCGGCCGGCGAGTACGCGTGCGTGGCGACCCACTGCCGGACCTGCGCGTTGTCCTCCATCGTCCGCAGCTTCCCGCGGTCGGTGGACCAGATCTCCACCTGCGGGGGGGTGGTGAGCGACGACCAGCGGTCGATGAAGAAGCGGCCGTTGGGAGAGAGGTCGATGTGGTGCGTCCCCTGCCCGGTGGTGATGCGCCGCGTGCCGCTGCCGTCGAACCGCACCGCGTGGAGCTGGCGCTGCAGCGGCGACGCCTGGGTCCCGGTGTAGTAGAGGGTCCGCCGCGCCGGGTCGATCCCCTCGATGCGGGTGACGCTCCACGGACCCTTCGTCACCTGCCCCAGCAGCCGGCCGGAGTAGTCGTAGCGGTAGACGTGCTGCCACCCGTCGCGGTCGGAGATCCAGAAGAACTCGTTCGTCCCCGCGGGGAAGGTCATCATGTTGTCGATGCCGGCGTAGAAGTCGAACACGTCGATCCACGCGTTCGACGTCTCGCTCATCACCTGCCGCCGGCCCCCGGTGTTCACGTCGAAGAAGAAGAGCTTCATCACGTTCTGCGCGCGGTTCAGCGTCATCACCGCGAGCGTGTCGGGGCGGCTGGTCCAGTAGATCCGGGGGATGTAGACGTCGCCCGTCTCCCCGGTGTCGAGCCAGAGCTTCCGCCCGGTCCTCGCCTCGACCACGCCGATGCGCACCTTCGGGTTGGCGTCGCCTACCAGCGGGAAGGCGATGCTGTCGTACTTCGGGTGCCACCCGGAGAGGTCGCTGATCTGGTAGATGGGCTCGGCGCTCTCGTCCACCTGCCAGAAGGCGATGAAGCGGCTGTCGCGCGACCAGCTCCAGGCCTGCGCCAGCCCGAACTCCTCCTCGTAGACCCAGTCGAAGCGGCCGTTGTAGACCTGCCGGGTGCCGTCGCTGGTCAGCCGGCGCTCGGCCTGCGTGGCCAGGTCGGTCACGTACATGTCGCCGGCCCGCTCGAAGCCCAGCATGGCGCCGTCCGGCGAGAGCTGGGCGGTGCCGGCGCCGCGGGTGGCGAGTTGCAGCGACCGGTCGGCGAGCGAGTACACGTAGTAGTCGGCGATGCCCGAGCGCCGGTAGATGGGCTGGAAGTTCGTCTGGAAGACCAGGTGCCTGGAGTCCTGCGCCCACTGGAAGCTCTCGTAGGCGAAGGGCTCGGTGCCGCCGGGGAAGGTCATCCCCTGGGCGGAGAAGAGGAGGGTGTCGCGGCCGGTGGCGGGGTCGTAGGCCTTGATCACCTCCTTCCCGGCGGCGTCGCGGTCCAGGTACGAGAAGCGGCTGCCGCCCTCGATCCAGTTCACGCTGCGCGGGCCGGAGCGCCCGGCCATGCCGCCGCCGGACTGCAGCGCCTGCTCGAGCGAGGCGAAGCGCTCCTTCTGCTGCGCGGGGAGCGCCGCCGGAAGGAGCAGCGCCGCCACCAGCAGCAGGCGCACGGAACATGTCTGCGGGGAGAGCATCATGGGTCGGATGGAGCGAGACGGTGGAGGAGGCCGGCCAGGGACGCGCAAGGTACGCTAAAAAAACTGCACCGGCAACAAAGGGAAGCTCACGCAGCGACGCAGAGGCACGAAGAGGCTCGGCGGCTCTCTCCGCGTCTCCGCGCCTCTGCATGATAACTGTTGGTTTTTTACATTTGGTGGTATAATGGAATAACCGCGAAATGGACTGAATGGCCATCCTGAATGAAGGTCGAATTCGACGACCCGGACCTCGACCGGCTCGAGGTAGATGCGACCTTCGACGCGGGCTTCGCGCCCGCGGTGGTGCGGGGGTTCCGCAAGGTGATGCAGATGATCCGGGATGCTCCGGATGAGCGTGATCTGTACCGGCTGAAGGGGCTGCGCTTCGAGAAGCTGAAGGGAAAGCGCCGGCACCAGCACTCGCTGCGGATCAACGACCAGTGGCGGCTGATCGTGGAACTGCGCGGCGAAGGCACGGACAAGCGAGTCGGGGTCGTGGAGATCACGGACTACCACTGACGCGCGGAGAGAAGAGATGGCTGAACGGGTGGCGGCGGAGGTCTTCCCGCCCGGCGAGTTCCTCCGGGACGAGTTGGATGCGCGTGGGTGGACGCAGACGGAGTTCGCGGAAATCCTGGGGCGGCCGCTGCGCCTGGTGAACGAGATCCTGGTCGGAAAGCGGGGCATCACCCCCCAGACGGCGCAGGAGATCGCGGCGGCGCTCGGCACCACGCCGGAGCTCTGGCTGAACCTGGAGACCACCTACCGGCTCTGGCGCGCCGGATCGCCGCCGGAGCGGATCGCGCGCCAGGCGCGGCTGCGTGAGCGCTTTCCCGTGCGCGAGATGATCCGGCGGCGATGGATCGCCGGCTCCGCCGACGTGCGGGTCCTGGAGACGCAGGTGAAGCGGTTCTTCGGCGTCGAGTCGCTCGAGGTGCCGCCTTCACCGCCGGTCGGAGGCGTCGGGGTGCAGGGACCCGCCGTGCTGAATCGTGCGGAGGAGGCGTGGCTGGCCCGGGTCAGGCAGCTCGCGGCCGCGATGAAGGTGGAGGCGTATTCCGAACATGCGTTGCGCGACTCCCTCCCGCGGCTTCAGGCGCTCATGGCCGATCCGGAAAAGGTGCGTGAGGTGCCAAGCGTGCTCGCGCGGTGCGGGGTACGGTTCGTGGTGGTGGAGCCGCTGCCGGGCTGCAGGGTGGACGGCGTTTGCTTCTGGCTGGAGCCGTCCGCCGCGCCGGTGATCGGGATGTCCCTCCGGTTCGACCGGATCGATCACTTCTGGTTCGTGCTGCGGCACGAGATCGAGCACGTGCTGCGAGGTGAGGTCTCCGTCGACGCGGACCTCGATCCCGACGACGCCCCGTCCGTGGCCGGAGCGCCGAAGCAGGAGCGCGTCGCGAACGAGGCCGCTGCCGATTTCTGCCTTTCCGCCGCGCGCCTGGAGGACTTCACCGCCCGCGTGCACCCGGTGGACTCCGAGCAGAGGCTCGTCGCGTTCGCGCGCAGCGTGGGTGTTCACCCGGGGATCGTGGCCGGCGAGCTGCAGAAGCGCACGGGCCGTCATGACCGCCTGCGCAGGCACCTCGTCAGGATCCGCGACATCCTCACCGAGAGCGCCACGACGGACGGGTACGGGCATTTCCGTCCCGCCGCCTGAGCCAGCCTCTCGCGCCCCGGGCGGATGAATCCGCGGCAACGCGGCAACGACCACACGGCGTGTTGGCATACCTGCCCAGAAAGCAAAATACAGGCGCGAGAACGGGGTTTCACGGCCGCACGCGCACCTTGCTCGCCCAAATCTCCGTGGTTTCGCGCATTCTGCAAGGATTGGTGACACCGCTTTGACACCTGATGCGGTAGCAAATACACACCGCCAGCCACTCGCGCCAGACCAGTTCCGGGTCCAGTCCGGTTCAGCAAAGGCGGCGTACGCCGCGCGCCCCATCCGGTCGCTCAGCTTCCACCAATCGGAACGGCGGCTCGGGGGAGACAAGCCCCCACTCGCCGGCCACCCGGCCCCGCAACTCGCCGTCGCAAAGCTGCCGCCCGGCGCTACACCGCGCCCTATGCCGCAGTCATCCGCGCCAAGCCAATGGCAAAACGCTGCTGCGAACGCCGCCTCGAAGGCCCTCTAAAGACCAGCCATTCGGGTTGAATGTGTGCGATTTACTGGCGCATGTTCGGGTGGAAGAGCATTATCTGGATTGTAGGCGATTCGGCCGCCCTGAGACGTGCTCGGTACCGCGATGCGTGCTCCCGAGAGGAGGACAGGAACGTACAGGATTGCGCGTAGGACGGGGTTTCCGTCCACTGAACAACAAGCTGGGCGGACGAAGGCACGTCAATGGCCGGAGTAGTGGATTTGAAGTGCGGCCCGCTCCTAAGAAACTCACGCCAGCAGGAGTTCGCCCGTGTCGATGGCGACCAGCGTGAAATCGAGGACTTGGGCACGCTTGCGTCTACGCACCAGCCGATTGCACTGGCGAGCAGTAGACGAGAATCGCGACCTTCGAGCAGT
>JBJMPM010000040.1:0-3607 GCA_045803205.1 Longimicrobiaceae bacterium | reverse complement strand
ACTGCTCGAAGGTCGCGATTCTCGTCTACTGCTCGCCAGTGCAATCGGCTGGTGCGTAGACGCAAGCGTGCCCAAGTCCTCGATTTCACGCTGGTCGCCATCGACACGGGCGAACTCCTGCTGGCGTGAGTTTCTTAGGAGTCTCTGAGGGCGGTCACGCCGTAACCGCGGCCACACCGATGCCGGCAGCCCGAAGGATCCGTACTCGACGGCACGACACCGCCTGTGTTCCGCCGGCTACTTGAAGATCTCGATGCGCACGTTGCCGGCGGCGTCGATGTAGCCGCGGTACATGCCGCTGGTGTTGAAGGGCCACGCCCAGTTCCCCTGGCGGTCCATCGCGATCACCCCGCCGTCGCCGTTGCGGGCCACCAGCTGGCGCATGACGATGGAGTCCGCCGCCTGCGCCAGCGGCATGCGCGCGTACTCCATCAGCGCGCAGATCGAGCGCGCGACCGTGTTGCGGATGAAGTACTCGCCCGTGCCCGTGGCCGACACGCCGCAGGAGCGGTTGTCCGCGTACGTCCCCGCGCCGATGATGGGCGCGTCGCCCACGCGTCCGTAGCGCTTCATCTGGGTGCCGCCGGTGGAGGTCCCGGCCGCCAGGTTCCCCGCCTGGTCCAGCGCCACCGCGCCGACGGTCCCGAACTTCCGCTCGTCCGGCACCGACCAGGCGGGCTCGGCCATCGCCGTGCCCCGGCCGCCGGCGGCGCGCGCGCTGTCCGCCGCGCGCTGCCGCTCCCACGACGCGCGGCGCGGCGCGGTGATGAAGTAGCTCGGATCGACCATCTCGATCCCCTGCTGCCGGCCGAAGAGCTCGGCGCCGTCGCCCACCATCATCACGTGCGGGCTCTTCTCCATCACCGCGCGCGCGAGGTTGATGGGGTTCTTCGTGCGATGGATCCCCGCCACCGACCCCGCCGCCAGCGTGGCGCCGTCCATGATGGAGGCATCGAGCTCGGCGTTCCCCTCGGCGTTCAGCACCGCGCCCTTCCCGGCGTTGAACAGCGAGTCGTCCTCCATCACGTTGATGGCCGCCTGCACCGCGTCCAGGCTGCGCCCGCCGCGCTGCAGCACCGCGTGGCCGGCCCGCAGCGCGCGCTCCAGCCCGGCGCGGTAGGCCGCCTCGCGCTGGGGCGTCATCTGCTCGCGCGAGATGGTCCCCGCGCCGCCGTGGATGATCATCCCCCAGCGCACCGGCTGCATCCCCGACCCCGCCGGCACTGCGCCGGGCGCCGGCGACGGGCTCGGCGGCGCGCAGGCGGCCAGTAGCGCGGAGACTACGAGAGCGGTTCGGACGGTGATGCGCATGCTTCGATCACTCGGTTCGGGATGAACGGGTTCGTCGCCGCCGGAGCAGCCGGGCGGTTGAAACCGCGGCAACAACCACACGAAGTCCGCCTGCGCGGACTACCGGCTTCGGTTCAGCCGCAAGTCCTGGGCACGAATCGAACCCCGGCGGCGCCGCGATGAACTGCGGTGCGCGGCTGAACGTCGCCATGCCAGCGCGGCTTCGATCAGGCCGATGTCGCGCCAGGGAACCCCGGCCTCACCGCAGGCCGTAGTCCGCGAAGGCGGACTTCGTGTCGTTGTTGCAGCGAATTTATTCGCCCTGCTCCCCCCGCGGCCTCAGCGCGTGCCGCTGCCGGTCTTGGGCGCGGCCTCGGCGGGGGCGTTCTGGCCGGGCGTCACGCGCGAGGGCGGGGTGTTCGGCTCGGGCGCGCCCTGCTTGGCCGCCTGCGCCGCCGCCGGGTCGGCGATCTGGCCGCGGGCCTGGCGCGCCGCCTTCTCGCGCGCGGTGCGCACGCCCTGCCGGTCGAACAGGTTCACCGTCGCCAGCACGTCGGCGGGGGGCGCGTACTGCGGCTTGCGGCGCGACACCGTCTCGCGCTCCAGCCCCGCCGCCACCTGCTCGTAGTGCGACCCCGGGCTCCACAGGATCCAGTCCTCGAACCCCACGTCGTACACGCCCTGCTTCTGCTCGCGCAGCTGCTGCGGGCCGTAGTCCTGGTGGTTGCGCCCCAGCCAGGTGGCGTTGAACGCCTGCAGCCACACCAGCACCCGCGCCGGCGTCACCCCCACCTCGCGCAGCCGGTCGTTGCGGATGCGCGCCATCCCCGCCGACTTGAAGATCGTCTGGTAGGGCATCAGGTCCGGCTTCGGCACCCCCGGCAGGTGCGAGGAGAGGTAGTGCGACGGGTACATCATCGGGTTCACGTGGTCCGCCGTGCTCGCCACCGTCTCCCACTGCTGCCCGATGTCCACGTCGCCCGGGTCGTTGGGCACCAGCCCGAAGACGTCGGCCTGGATCATCACCCCCAGCGGGTGCAGCCGGCGCTTGGCCTCGTTCAGGAAGGCGGCGATGGCGTCGCTGCGGGCGCCCTTGGCCAGCGGGTGCACCTGCGGCGGCAGGCTCCGGTACGGCTCGGCGAAGCGCACGTAGTCGAACTGGATGGCGTCGAACCCCGCGCGGGCCGCCTCTTCGGCGATCTGGAGGTTGTAGTTCCAGACGTTGGGGTCCCAGGGGCTCACCCAGGTGTTCCCCTTCTTGTCGCGCCAGAGCGCGCCGTTCGCCTGCTTGACGCTCCATGCGGGCTCGGCCTTGCTCAGGATGGGATCCTTGAAGACCACGATGCGCGCTATGGCGTAGATGCGGTGCGCGTGCAGCGTGTCCACGAACGCCTTCAGGTCGCGGATGGTCACCTCGCCCGGCTGCGCCAGCGACTTCGCGAGCGCGATGGAGGTGTTGTAGCGGATCCCCTTCTCGTCCTTCACGTCGACGACGAAGGCGTTGACCTCGGTCTCGTCGGCGATCTTCAGGAGCTGCGGCAGGCGGGTGCGCGAGCCGGCGGCGTAGGCGTTGATGTACAGCCCGCGGATCTGCGGCGGGGCGTTGTCGCGCACGTCGCCCTGCGCGTTGGAGCCGGGCGTGGCGGGCGAGGCGGTGGCGCTCGCGGAGTCCCGCGGCGTGCCCGCGGCGCTGTCGGCGGTGGCGCGGGCGTTCGGCCTGGCGCCGGCGTCACGGTCGCCGCAGGCAGCGGCCAGGAGGAGCGCGGACGCCGCCGCCGCGCGGACCAGTGGGTGGATCGTCATCGGAAAGGATCTGGGGCCAGGGTGCGCCGCTACGCCGGAGGGGACAAGATGCCGAACGGCGAACGGCAACGGAAGGGCCAGACACAGAGGCACAGAGGACCGGAGAACAGCCAGCTCTCCGGTCCTTGCGTGCGTCCGTGAGACGAATCAGTTCCTCAGAGGGTGTTGCTGAACGCGCAAATTCCGCGGCACCACGGGTGTCATCCTGAGGCCCGGCCACACGGGTCCCGGCGTCAGCGCTGCAGACGGCAGGGCCGTGAGGATCTGGCCGAGGAATGCGCAGGAGCCCGCCGCGGAAGCCCGCACCGTCGACGCGTCCACGCCGGCGCTCGTCGATACCTGGCTTTTCCTGCGTGGCATCGACGAGTGAACGTGAGGCCGTGGCTTCCGCGCGAGCTTCCGCAGTCGGCTCCGGCTTGGCCGCAATCAGATCCTCACGGCCCTGCCGCCATCGGAGTGAACGCTGATTCCATGTGGCCGGGCCTCAGGATGACACCCAGGGGTGTCTGAAGAA
>JBJMPM010000357.1:0-2974 GCA_045803205.1 Longimicrobiaceae bacterium | reverse complement strand
CTCAGGCCGTGCAGCTGTTGTTGGCCGTGTAGTCGCACGAGTAGATGGTGAAGGGCCCGGTGCCGCAGTGGTAGTAGGCCGTCGGGCAGAGGCAGGTGCCCTGGCAGGTGCACCCGGGCTTCGCCCACAGCATCTCGTCGTCGTGCGCGTGCACCGTGCCGCGCGCGGCCGGCGCGGCCTCGGTCGCGAACGAGTCCACGGCCAGCCCGTCGAGGTCCAGCTTCCGCTTCCCGCTCATCGCTTCCTCCTTGCTGCGGGGGCCAGGGAATGAGACGGCGCGCCCGACCCCCGGGGCGCGCCCCCTCCGGCCGGCGTCACGCGGGCGCAATGCGGCCCGCGTCCGCCGCGAAGTCGCAGGGAAACGCGTCGACGGCGAGTGCGTCGAGCGAGAGCTTCTTCCTTCTCATCGCCCCTCTCTCATTCCGGGCAGCGGTTGCAGGAGATCCCCCCGCAGGTGACGCGGGTGGCGCCCGTGTCGTACAGGCAGCTCCCGTTGGCGGTGTAGTCGCACGAGATCACGGTGGCCATCACCGTGGCGCAGTAGTAGGCGTTGGTCGGGCAGAGGCAGCTGTCGTAGCAGGTGCAGTCGGCCTCGTACTCGGGCGGCGTGGGCTCCGGGTCGCCGTCCCGGCCGTGCACGGTGCCGCGCCCGCCCGCCGCGGCGCTGGTCTCGAACGAGTCGACGGCGAGCGCCTCGAGCTCCAGGCTCAGCTTCTTCTTCATCGTTTCCGCGGGTCGAAGGGGGTGAGGACGCGCGGCTCAGGCCGTGGGAGGCGTGCAGGCCTCGCTGTAGTAGCAGCTCGCGTTCTTGGTGTAGCCGCACGAGTAGTGGGTGTTCACCGGGTTGGTGTTGCACCAGTAGTAGGCGCTGGGGCAGGCGCAGCTCGCGTCGCAGGTGCAGTTGTCCACCGGCGGGGTGGTGGGGCTCTCCGCGCCCAGCACGGTGCCCCGGTCTCCCGCGCCGCGCGGGGTGGTGTCGAACGAGTGCACCGACAGCGCGTCCAGGTCGAGCGTGAGCTTCCGCGGCATGGCTCCCTCCCGGGTACGGACGACGAAAAGGCGCGGACCGGTGTGGTCCGCGCCCTCGTTCGCCGTCAGGACGTCCAGCAGCTCGCGTTGTGCGTGTAGTCGCAGGAGTACACCGTGTCGGCGACGTCCGCGCACCAGTAGATGGCGCTGGGACAGACGCACGAGTCGCGGCAGGTACAGGCGGCGTGGGCTTCCACCGTTCCCCGCGGCGCGCACTCCGCGGTCGAGGTGGCGAACGAGTCGACGCGGACCCCGTCGAAGTCCAGGCGGAGCTTCTTGCGCATGCTGCCTCCCGCGGGCGAGTGTTTCGGCAGTGACGCACGTCCGGGAAATCCCTGCGCTTTCCTTTTCAGTCAACAATAGTACGGTCTCCCCGGTGGCGCAACAGGATCGCCACCGTGTCCGTTCGGGCCCTCCACTTTCCTCCGGAGCCTGCACGATGATTCGTGAGCACCTGATGCGGCGGCGGCACGTGGAGAAGAGCGGGTTCCGCTGGCGGGGGACCGAGATCACGCGGCTGGAGGCGCTCTCGGACGCGGTGTTCGGCTTCGCCATCACGCTGCTGGTGGTGTCGCTGCAGGTGCCCGACACCTTCACCGGGCTGCTGGGGCTGCTGCGCGGGCTGCCGGCGTTCGCGGCGTCGTTCGCGCTCCTCTTCCTGGTGTGGATCAACCAGCACCGCTACTTCCGCCGCTACGGGCTGGTGGACGGGACCACCACCTTCCTGAACGCGCTGCTGCTCTTCGTGATCCTCTTCTTCGTCTACCCGCTCAAGTTCGTCTTCCAGATCGTGATCGCGGCGATCTTCGGGGAGGCGTGGTACCCCAACCCCGGCGTCGACCCGCTGGCGGAGGGGCAGCAGACGCAGATGATGCTGGTGTTCGGCGCGGGATACGTCGCGGTGTTCGGGATCTTCCTGCTGCTGAACCTGCACGCCTGGCATCTGCGCGAGGCGCTGGAGCTGGACGAGGTGGAGCGCTTCGAGACGCGCGACAACCTGATCGAGGCGGGGCTGAACGTGGCGATCGGGGTGCTGTCGATGCTGATCGCCGGCTTCGGCGGGCCGCGCTCGATGGCGGCGGCGGGGATGTGCTACTGGCTGGTGGGGCCGGCGATGACCATCAACGGCTTCGCCGCCCGCCGCGCGCGCAAGCGGCTCAGGGCGCGGCTCGCCGCGGCGGCGGGGGCGGGGTGATCCCACCTCTGGCAAACGACTGTGCATTCGTAGAGACCCGCACAGATGGGTCTCACACGGAGTCAACGGAGTCAACGGAGGACTACCTGGCACTCTCCGCGGACTCCGTTGACTCCGTGTGAGTCCATTTCATTGGTAATGACGGCCTCCCAACGCGCGGCGGGGCGGACCTGTACCTCGGGGTGAGCGGCGCCGCGCGGGCGCCGCGCGAACCCCGACCCGGTGGAGGCAGTGATGAAGGCTTTCGTGATCGCCCTGGCGCTCGCCGCCGCCCCCGCCGCGCTCAGCGCGCAGAGCGGGCGCCACCATCCCGCCCACCCCGTGCGGCAGTGCGTCCGCGACCGGGCGGAGGACGTGCGCGACCGCCGCGAGGACCGCCGCGACCGGCGCGAGGACGTGCGCGACCGCGCGGAGGACCGCTGGGACTGGCGCCACCACGGCGGCCGGCGCGACCGCCTGGAGAACCGCCGCCACCGGCGTGAGGACCGCCGGGACCGCCGCGAGGACGTTCGCGACCGCAGGGAGGACCGCTGGGACCGACGCCACGGCTGCGCCTGAGCCGCGAACGGCGTCCTCACGCAGAGACGCAGAGGCGCGGAGAGAGGCCGCCGGGTCTCTCTCTGCGTCTCCGCGTCTCTGCGTGAGACCCCCCTTGCAATCTCCGTCCAGCGGGATAGATTCACCTCTGCACGGGTCATCCGTGCCGAGGATGGATTTGGCGCGACCGCTTGCGACCTCGTTAAAAAAACG
>JBJMPM010000351.1:0-3114 GCA_045803205.1 Longimicrobiaceae bacterium | reverse complement strand
CGCCACCCCGACGGCGAGGTGCGGCTGGGGCGCGTCACCGACTGGGAGGACGGGGTGGACGGCGGCGAGGCCGTGCCCGTCGGCCAGAAGCTGCTGCTGGTGGACGGCGAGCCGGTGCCCTTCCTGGAGCTGCGGGCGCTGGAGATCACCCCGGCGGCGGGGGCGGAGGGCGCATGAGCGACACCGACCTGCTGGAACCCATCGCGGGTGAGAACCCCGCCGGCGCCAGCGTGCGGGGCGAGCACGGGGAGCAGCACCTCGCCCAGCTCCCCGTCCTGGTAGCCGGGCGCCGCCTGCACGCGCGCCGGCGCCCAGAGGGTGTCGCGCAGCGAGCGCGGCGCCTCCACCGTCACCGACGCCAGCTGGGCGAAGGGGATCCAGGTGTACTGCCCGGCCGCGAACACCTCCAGCCGCGCCCCCAGTCGCGGGTCCGCGTCCTCCAGGGTGGCGAACGGCCGCCCGTTCAGCGTCCCGGAGACGGGCGGGGCCGCGCCGGCCGCGGAGGGGCGGCCGGCGGCGCACATCTCCTGCCGCAGCCGCTCCGCGTGCAGGGCGCTGCGGTACAACCAGGCACCCAGCTCCGCCTCGCGCCCGCCGCGCGCCACCACGTCGAGCTGCTTCTCCGCGCGGTCCAGCTCACCCGCGAAGCAGAGCAGCTCGAAGAGGAAGGTGCGGCGGCGCGCGTCGGTGGGGTCGTCGCGCAGGTCGGCCCCGAGCGCCTGGATCGCTTCGTCCAGGCGCCCCTCGTCGAAGAGGGCGCGGGCACCCACGGCCGTGGCGTCCACGGTCAGGGAGCGACCAGGGTGAGGTCCCAGCTCCCGACGACCGGCGACGCGGCGGCGCCGGTGGCGGACTGGCCCGTGTAGGTGACCGTCACCTTGCCGAACGAGATCCCCAGCGACTCGGTGGGCTTGTCGTCGCCGCCGCTGCTCCCGCTCCACTGGATGCTGTCCACGTACACCTTCTCGAACTCGTAGACCAGGTAGTCCACCGGCGAGTCGCCGCCGGCCTTGCGCAGCGTGACCTTGGCCTTGGGGTAGTGCTTGCCGGCGCAGCACCCCTGGAAGAGGGTGGGGCTGGCCGCGTCGGTGGCCTTCAGGCAGTTGAACGACGACACGGTGGCCTTGCCCCCGCCGCCGCCGGCGCCCGACGAGCCCACGGTGGCCGTGTTGGTGGCTCCCCAGCTGAAGCTGAGCAGCTCGATCTGCTTCTCGAAGCCGGACCGGGTGCTCTCCCCGTCCACGCCGTCGATCTTGAGGAATGCGTCGAAAGCCATGAAAACCTCCTGGGGGTGATGGGGCCCGGCGCCCCGGGCGGAGGCCGGGCGGGAGTGGGTGGGGCGCTCAGGCCGCCGGGGCGGGAAGGTCCGCCACCAGGCGCATGGAGACGCTGAGCTCGTCGAGCTGGAAGTGCGGGCGCAGGAACGCCACGGCGCGGTACGCCCCCGGCTTGCCGGGGATCTCCACCACGTCGATGCGGGCGTCGCGCAGCGGCCGCTTGGACTTGACCTCGGCCGAGGCGTCGTCGTTGGCCACCACGTAGTTGCTGATCCAGTTGTTGAGGAAGGTCTGGGCGTCGGCGCGCGACATGTAGCCGCCGATCTTGTCCCGCATCATCGTCTTGAGGTAGTGGGCGAACCGCGACACGGCGAAGATGTACGGCAGCTGCGCGGAGATGCGGGCGTTCGCCGTGGCCGCGTCGCTGTCGTAGACCTTCGGCTTCTGCGCCGACTGCACGCTGAAGAAGGCCGCCTTGTCCGCCCCCTTCTGGTGCACGAGGCCCACGAAGCCGAGGTCCGCCAGCTCCTTCTCGCGCCGGTCGGTGATGGACACCTCGGTGGGGCACTTCATGGCGACGTCCCCGTCCTCGGTGCGGAAGTTGTGCACCGGGAGCCCCTCGACCAGGCCGCCGCTCTCGACGCCGCGGATGGTGGCGCACCAGCCGTAGGTCGCGAACGCGCTCGTTACGCGCGCGCCCAGCGCCCAGGCCGAGTTGCCCCAGAGGTAGCGGTTGTGCGTCGAGCCGTCGACCTCCTCCTGGTAGTCGAACGCCTCCACCGGGGCCGACGCGCCGTACGGGAGGCGGAGCATGATGCGCGGGGCCGTGAGCGCCACGTAGCGCGAATCGTCGCTCTGGCGGAACGACTTCCACTTGGCGTAGTCCGTCGTGTCGAAGACCTTCGCCAGGTCGCGGGGCGCGTCGAGCTGCGTGAAGCTCTCGAGGTTGAACATGTCCGGGTTCGTGCCGGTGAGGAACGGCGCGTGCGCCGCCGCCGCCACCTGCGCGATCTTCTCGAGGAGCTCGATGTCCTGCGCCCCCTTCCCGAACTGGTAGTCGCCGACCAGCGCCCCGAACGGCGCGCCGCCGAAGACGCCGAACTCCTCCTCGTACACCTTCTTGAAGAGCGCGCTCTGGTCGAACTCGGGCGCCTTCTGGAGGTCCTTGAGCAGGTCCTTCTTGTTGACGTTGAGGATCTTGATCTTGAGGTTCTCGCCCGTCTCGGAGCGGTCGAGGAGGTACTTGAGCCCGCGCCAGCTGGACTCGAGCTGCTGGAAGTCCGCGTGGTGCAGCACCTCGTCGAGCTGTCCGCTGATCAGGCGGTCGATCTGCGCGATGCGCGCGTTGATCATCGCCTCGGTGTCCGCCGCCACCGTGATGCTCCCCTGGAGCACCTGGTTGACGAACTGCGAGACGATGTCGCGTCCGCGGGTCTTCGACTGCTCGTCGCGGCCGATGCGCCCCTCGGTGACGATCTGGTCGAGGAGCGAGACCTCGGTGGAGTAGCTCGCCGGCGCGCCAGCTTGGTTCTGGGCCTCAGGCATTGCCGCCTCCCGCGGAGCCGATCTCCGTCTGGAGCTTCGCCATCTTGTCCGCGTCGTTCAGCGCCGACTGGAGCAGCTCCTCGAGCTTGTCGTTGCCCTGGAGCGCGCCGCGCAGGTCGGCGAGCTTCGTGCGCAGGTCGAGCAGCTCCTTGAGCGGCCCCACCTGCTTGGCCACCGCCTCGGGCGAGAAGTCGTCGAGGCTCTTGAAGTTCAGCTCGACCGCGATCTTCCCGGCGTTCGGGTCGTCGGAGAGCTTGTTGTCCACGGTGTACTGCAGACGCGGCCGCATGCT
>JBJMPM010000320.1:0-23102 GCA_045803205.1 Longimicrobiaceae bacterium | reverse complement strand
GGTCAAACTGCAATCTCTCACAGAGGTCACAGAGGTCACGGAGGAACAGCAGTGCTTTTCTCTGTGACCTCCGTGACCTCTGTGAGAGCCATTTCTGTTTCAGCGATCGAAGAATGCACAATCGAATGGGAAAGGTGGTATTACCGCCCGTGGCCCGGCCTCGGGCGCGCGGCCGTCCAGCGCCTGCCGCGCGGCGGTTGACGCGCTGGATCACCTCTCCAGCCCCCGCAGCACGTCGGCCGGGGTGACGATGCCCACCAGGATGTCGTTCTCGATCACGGCGACGCGCTGCACGCCGTCCGCCGCGAAGAAGCGGGTGAGTGCCTCCAGCTCGTCGCCGGGTGCGAAGGTGAGGCCTACAGGCCCCATGATCCCGCCCACGCGCACATCGCCGAGATCGCGCCCGGACGGCATCGCCGCACGCCGCGTGATGGTCGCGGCCCCCGGGTGCGCTGAAGGAGTCGCGGCTGGCTCCGGCGCGGCGCCGAGGGCGTGCCGGAGGACGTCCGACTCGCTCACCATTCCGATCACCTTTCCCGAGCGGCCCAGCACGGGGGCGCCGCGAATACGCTGCTCCTGGAACACCTCCACCAGTTCGCGCGCGGTCATCTCCGGCACCACGGTCACCACGCGGGGCTGCATCACGTCGCGGACGGTGTTCGCCCGCGCCACGCGGGAGGCGTTCACGATCATACCTGCTGGTCGGCGTGGAACGAACGGACGGACGGGGGAGCTGCGTCGAGCCGCTCCCGGGTTCCAAGGTAGCCATGGTTCGGGCGCCGCCCCGCCGGGAGCTGGCAAGGTTCGGTGTGGGGAGCATCGGGAGAGGACCGTCGGGTGCACGCCGACCACGCCCAACGCGAGGCTGTTCCCCGTGGGCTCCGCGGAGTAAGACCGTTTCGGCGGATCGACTGTGCATTCAGTCAACAGATGGGCTCACACGGAGTCAACGGAGAACTACCTTGTCTTTCCTCCGTTTACTCCGTTGACTCCGTGTGAGAATCTTCTGTGCCGGTGTTTCGGAATGAATGCACAGTCACCGGGGACACGGAGGAACTGCACCGTTTTTCCTCTGTGTCCCCTGTGACCTCTGTGAGAGATTCTTTGGGATCTGCTGGTTGAATGCACAGGGAGAGGGGAGACGATCTCGCCGCAGTGAAGCTGATGCGGTGACGTTCCCTTACGAGATCAGCCGCGCGATGCCGAACGCAGCTGCGGCGGCGAGGCCGCCGGTGGCGAGCGTCTGCAGCGCGCCGCGCAGCGGCGGCGTGCCGGTGAAGCGCGCCTTCACGAAGCCGAACACCAGCAGCGCGAACAGGGTGACCGCCACCGAGGTGAGGAGCGCGCTCCCCGCCGCGGAGAGCAGCATGTAGGGGGCGAGCGGGATCAGGCCGCCCGCGACGTAGGCCGCCGCGATGGTCAGCGCGCTGTTGCGGGCGCGCGACGGGTCCGGCTCTTCCAGCCCCAGCTCGAACTTCATCATGAAGTCGACCCAGCGTTTCGGCTCCGCGCGAATCGCGGCGACCACGGGCGCCAGCTCGCCGTCCGTCAGGCCGTAGCCGCGGAAGACCTCGGCCACCTCCTCCGTCTCCCGATCCGGCAGCTCGACGATCTCGCGCTCCTCGCGCAGCCGCTCGGCCCGGTAGTGCTCCCGGTCCGTGCGCGCGGCCAGGTAGCCGCCGAGCCCCATGGCGATCGACCCGGCCGCGATCTCCGCCAGCCCGGCCGTGACCACGATGTGCGACGAGGCGACCGCCCCGGAGAGGCCGGCGGCCAGCGCGAAGGGGACGGTCAGGCCGTCCGACATCCCGATCACCACGTCGCGGACGGACTCGGTGGCGGTGAAATGCTGCTCGACGTGCGGTGTGGCGGGCATGGTCGCGCACCCTTCGCTTTGCCGTGGGCAGGCGTGCGGCGAGGGGAGCCCCGGCGGGGCTCCCCTCGATGATACCGGTCCTGTCATTCCCGTGCGGAAGGCCCGTCGCGCGCGTCAGAAGGCGACCGCCCCCTCGATCATCAGGCCGTGGAACTTGCCGCCGTTGAGGATGCTCGTCGGGGCGTAGCCGTTGTACTTCTGGGTGATGTACTCGCCCTTGAGCACGATGTTGTCGGTCAGGTACCAGCCGGCGGCGAACTGCCAGCGGTCGGCGCCCACGTCGTTCGTCGTGCCCGCCAGCGGCCCGCTCACCGTGTTGTAGCGGGCGGCGACGTAGAGCGGCTCACCGGGGAGGAAGCGGAAGGTGGCGTCGACCGCGTACTGGTGCCAGGTGCGCTCCACCGTCTCGGTGAGGGTGCGGCCCTTGGCGCGCTCGGCCAGCCCGAAGAGCTCCAGCCCGTTGAACTTGATGAAGGGGTTGATCACCATCGCGGTCATCTTGTGGCTCATGCCGGGCCCCAGCATCCCGCTGCGGAAGTTGCCGGTCTCGGTGGCCGCGGTGTTCTCCATCACGAAGTAGTAGCGCGAGCCGCCGCGGTCGCCCGTGAACAGGTTCTGCTCGGTGCTGTGGCGGTTCGTGTACACCGACCCGGTCAGCCGCAGGCGCAGCGCGTCGCTCACCTGGCGGTCGAAGCCCAGCTTGCCCAGGAACGAGGGAGTGCGGCCGTCCGGGTTGGTGACCGCGGGGTGCAGTTGGCCGGCCGAGGCGCCCACCATCGCCAGGAAGCCGTTGTGCTGCAGGTAGACCTCGGCGCCCGCCTCGGTGGTGAAGGCGTCCATGATCAGGTTGCCGACGAACGGGTTGTAGATGGCGTTCCCGTTGTCGGTGCGGCGGAAGTGGCTGTCGCCGTAGTTGAGCTCCATCTCGCCGAACTTGATGGTGGCGTAGCGCATCAGCGTGTTCAGCACCGGCACGTCCAGCGGGCTCTCGTCGATCTGCAGGTAGCCGTCCTTCACCCAGGTCTCGCTGTGGTGGCGGCTCGACAGGTAGCTGGTCATGTGCACGCTGATCCCGCGGGCCAGCTGCGCCGTGACGTAGAGGTTGGCCACCGCGTTGTTGAAGCCGGGGCCGATGTCGGCCAGCTGGTTCTTGTTCACGGTGCCGTCCATCACCGGCGTGGCGGTGTTGCTGTGGTCGACCGACTGGAAGTCCTGCAGGAACGCGCCGCCGATCATCAGCTTGAAGCCGTCGTAGGGCACGGCGTCGTGCTTGGGCGCCTCGAAGACGTTGATGCCGCGCTTGTCGACCGGGCGGAAGTGCTGGATCGGGATCTGCTGCGCCGCCGCGTAGAAAGTGCGGTTCTCCACCTTGCTGGAGTCCGCCGCCGTCTGCTCCGTCCCGGCCGTACCGGAACCCACCGACGGCTGGGTTGTCTGTGCCGCGGCCGGCGCGGCCGCCAGGGCGGCCAGCAGTGCCGGGAGCAGCGCACGAGTCGTGTTTCTCATCGTTCCGTCTCCGTGCATCGGAGCCTCGGGTCTCGTCGGGGGCGCGAAGGTGCGCCCCCGGGACTGCATGGGCGGCGGAAGCGTCCGCCGCCGTTCGTCGTCGTTACGGCTTCAGCACCACGTCGAAGCCCACGGTCGCCGCGGGCCGTACCCTCATGGTGCCCATCATCAGCGAGGGCGGGCGCACGTTCCACTGGGTCATGTCGATGCGCTCGCTCCCACGGACCCGGATCTGTCCGTTCTCGCGCGCCACGGTGGCGTTGATGGTCACCGGCCGGTCTTCCCCGGCGATGGAGAGCGTGCCCTGCATCACGGCCGTCCCCTCGTCGGCGCTGGTCGGCGTCACCCGCACCGAGGTGGCCCGGAAGCGGATCTCCGGCGCCGTGGCAGCCTTGAGCGCGTTGCGCATGTGGCCGTTCATGGTGTTGTTGCGGCAGTCGAGCGTGCTCACCGGCACGGTGACCGAGGCGCTACCCACGCTGGCGAGCTGCGCCAGCTCGGTGGTGCCGGCCGCGGCGCTGCCCACCGCGCGGGTCGACTCGCAGTGCCAGGCGCGGGCGGTGGAGGTGCCGTCCACCCACACGCGGCTCCCCGGCTGAAGCGACAGGGGGCTCAGCGCGGCCGCCACGAGGGCGGGCACTGCCAGCAGGGCTCCCAGGACAAGGCTCTTGCGCATCGTTCGGTCTCCGTCAGGGATCCCGCTCCGCGCCGGCCACCGCGGCCCGCGCTTCAACTAGTGATGAAGCTAGCCCGGTGCGAGGGCGCGGCCTGTCGGTACGGGACCGCACGCCGTGCGGGGCGTGGCGCGAGACGTTGCGTGGTGCTCCGGACTACCGGGGGGGATGTCACGGCATGGGGATCGGCGACGACTCTGAGGAGAGCTTCCCCACAGATGAAGGGGCCGATCGGGGAAGGCCACGAGGTCGGACGTGGAACCGCCCGCCCGGAGGTGTTCCCGGGCGGGCGGCGTGGCCGGATAGGCGAGGGCGAGGTCAGTCGGTGGCGTGGCCGCGCGAAGGGCCGGCTCCGCACGACGGCGTGAGCGACTCAAGCGAGAGCACCATGTGCCCGGCACGGGGGATTCTCGATTCGATCCGGAGCGGAAGGTGCCGCGCGTCGTCGGTGAAGTGGATCCGGATCACCCCTTCCCCGCCGTACTGGCGCGGGTCGCGCACACGCATCTCCACCTGCACCGCCTGAAACTCCCCCGCCGGCACGCGCACGGCTCCACGCCCGAGCACGCGGACGACGGTGGGGTTGCGGGTGCTGTCGTAGTGCCGGTTGAAGCTCTGCCCCTCGCCGTCGCCCAGGCGCAGCGTGCGCAGGAAGTAGATGAACGACAGCTCGTCCAGCGGGGCGGTCGTCGGCATGGCGCCACCCGGGACCTCGCGGCCGCCGGTCCAGCGGCGAGTCGCGCGGTCCATGCGCACGTCGTCACGGCTGTTGGAGAACGGCGACCGCTCCGTCTTGGTAAACCGGAACGACGCCTTCTCGCCCGGATCGAACCAGGAGCGCGTGTGGTTCTCCACCACCACCGGGCCCACCCGGCCACGGAAGTCGAAGCGCAGCAGCCACGCGCCACTTCCGCCATCCGCGTCCACGGCGAAGGTCCCGCTGCCCATCCGCCCCAGCGGGCCGCTGCCGCGGTAGACGCACGCCTCCCCGGGGGCGAACGGGAGCGCGGAACCGGCGGACTGCGCGGCGGCCCTCGCGCTCACCAGCAGGGCGAGGAGGACGGCGGCCGTGATGGGGTACGTGCCAACGACGCCGCGGCGGGTACGTGGCTGCCCCTCGGATGACGTCGCCTGGAAAGCCTGGCGAAACATGCTCCACTCCTTGGAACGCGGGTGCCTTGTCGTCACTGTAGCCCGGACAGGTACGCCGCGGTAACCACAAAGCTGTCCCAGCGTCGCCACGGAGCGGACGGGATGAACCCGCTATCCACGTGGGGAAGTGCACGGAAGGCGAGTACTGCAGTTCGACTGCCCAACCCAAACCATCACTACGGGATCGGGTCCGCGCCGACGGGTTGGACGCGCACAGCCGGCCTTCACGAGCGCCGGAGGCGGGAATGGGCGCAGGTGTGCGGGACGCGTCCGGCGCCGATCAGATCCACCCGACGTCCCGTCCGCGAGCATCCGCGAACGCCCGCTATGCTCGCTGCCCAGCGTACCCGCCTCCACCTCCCCTCTTCCCCTTCACCCGGTGGCTCCCCCTCCCCTCGCCCTCCAGAAAACGACGAACAGGGCGACCGGCATTGCCGGTCGCACAGCATCACCCACCCCGACCCGTCCCCGGCACCCTCGGCCGCTACCCGGGTCCGGTCGCTTTCAGCCCGCCCCGCTTCGATCACGCTTCCCCTGTAAACCATGCTCCCAATGGCGGTTGCACCGCCCCCCCGCCTCTTTCTCGCCGCAGTTTTTCGATTTGTTCGGCCACGATCCTGTCCAAAACTACGTAAGCGAAACGGCCGCCCGACGTAAATCACGTCGCGACGGCCGTTACGAAGGGGTGAGCGAGGGGACTTGAACCCCCGACCTCCAGGGCCACAACCTGGCGCTCTAACCGACTGAGCTACGCCCACCGTGACTCCGACAGACATGCATCGGAGGCTATAAAACTGTGGAAAAATCCGCGATTACGCAAGTGCCGGGGCGATTTCGATCCGGCCGGAGCCACGGGAAGAGCGGGCGCTCTCCCCGTGGCTCGGCGTCGCATCCACCGCTACGGGATGAAGCGGATGTCGTCGAGGTAGAAGGTCGCCCGCGCGCCGCCGGAACTGTCCTGCACCTGCAACTCGGTGACGAGACCGGTGCCCACGCCCAGCGCCGAGAACGGAATGGTGACCTTGCACCAGGTGTTCGCCGTCACCGTGCCGCAGGCATTGTACGTGTTCAGGTTCACCTCCGTGAGCCAGCCCCCCGGCCCGCCCAGCGTCACCGTCATCTGCTGGCCGCCGCTGGTGCCGCCGTGGATCCAGAGCTCCAGCTTCGACCGCCCGTACGGGTTCACGCCGGCGCCGTAGTGCAGGTAGAGCCCGCCCCACGCGGCCGTGAACGTCACCGCCGTCGACTTCGTCTCCTGGTGCGCCTGCGCCGTTCTGGCAAAGTCGCGGGTGGTGCTCCAGCTCCAGTCGGCCCAGCCGTTCAGCGCCTCGTCGTACACCACCTTCGTGTAGTCGTACGGCGGCACGGGCGAGTTCATCGCGTCCTGCACGGCCTGCAGCAGGCTCAGGCTGGCCGGGGTGGTGTCGTTCGAGAGCTCCCAGATCCCACGCCGCTGCCGCGCTGCAGGCTGAGCGTGGTCTTCTGCTTCATCGTGGCGATCCCGTTGTACCAGTAGCCGCCGGCCGAGTCGGTGTTCGGCGCGTAGGAGTAGTTCTTCGCCAGCCAGCGGTAGGGCTGGTCGCCCCGCTCGAGTTCTTCCCGTAGAAGGGCACCCCAGCACCCGCTTCGACTGCGGCAGCCCGCGGTTCGTCCAGTAGTAGTAGTCGAGCGCCTCGACGGCGTACGAGTACGGCGAGTGCGGCGCCGTGCTGCGGGCGTACGCCATCAGGACCAGGAAGTCGACGTCGTCGAACACCGACGACAGGATCCCGTCGGCGGAGGAGCCGGTGGCCGCCACGGCCGCGGTGAGGAGCTTCCCGTCCGAGTGCATGGCGGTGCTCAGCTCGCTCATCAGCGACGCGAAGTTGGACGACTCGGTGGTGGTGTTGGGGTGCTCCCAGTCGATGTCCACGCCGTCGAGGGCGTAGTTGTCGATGAAGGTCGCCACGTTGTTCACGAACGCCGTGCGCGTGGTGAAGCTCGACGACATCTGCCGGAAGATGGAGTCGTTGGTGCTGTTCCATCCGCCCACGGAGATCAGCACCTTCACCCCCGCGGCGTGCGCCTGCGACACCAGGCTGGCGAGCCGCGTGTCGCCGCTCATGGGGATGTTGGTGAGGCCGCCGCTGCCGGTGGGGAGCGCGAAGGCGTAGATGACGTGCGTGAGCTTGCTGTACTGGATGTTGTCGACGTTCCCGTCCCAGGTGGGGAAGTACGCCACCACGCGCGCGGTCGTGGGGTCCATGGACATGCGCGGCGCTTCGGCGCTCCGCGGGCTCGCGGGGGAGGTGGGCGTGTCGTCCGCGCACGCGGCAAGGGCCGCGAGCAGAGCCGCCGCGAAGAGAGGCTGGTGCCAGCGCATGCTGCCCTCCGGAGGGGGAAAGTACCCGCCGCCCCGGACGGCTCCCGCGCCCGGGCGTGCTCCCGGCAACAACCGTGCTGGGAAAATGACGCTAAAACGATGCGTTGAAAACAGTTACGCGAGGAACAACCGGCGGCGGCGAGCGTCGATGCCGAACGGGCATCTCACACGGAGACGCGAAGACGCGGAGAGGCCCGACGGCTCTCTCCGCGTCTCCGCCGGGTGATCAGCCGAGCGGCTTCAGCTTCGTGAAGGGGGCGGAGCTGCTCACCATCGCCCATTCTTCTTTCTTCACCATGTCGGTGGTGAGGAGGTTGGCGCCGGCGGCCAGCGCGTCTCCCCAGAAATCATCCTCGTTGATCACGTAGCCGCGCATGATGGTCTCCGGCCGCGACGCCTGCGCGCGGAAGACCGGGCCCCACTCGTCGTAGTCGTTCTCGTACAGGTGGTAGTTGAAGAAGACGCGGGTCTGCGAGTGGGGCGCCTCGTCCTGCCCGAAGTCCTTGTCCGCGAAGCAGTAGCGGGCGCGCGGGTTGTCGTGCGCGTACTGCTCCTTCGCATCGCCGTCGCCGCTGACCACGAGGATGAACTTTCCGCGCAGCTGGTTCAGCGTGGGGCAGCCCGTTGTAGCGGGCGCCCAACTCCAGCGTGTCGTAGCTCCCCATCAGGTCGGCCGGGCGGTAGAGCGGGGCGAACAGGAAGGTCTGGATGTACGCGTCCAGCCAGTGGGGGAAGCCGGGCTGCACCTCCTTCAGGTCCAGGTACAGGGTCACCACGTCGTGGCCGGGGTTGCGGTCCGACCACGTGTTCAGCTCGTCCAGGAACAGGGAGAGCTGGCGCTCGTCGTCGTCGTACCCGCCCACGTGCCCGACGGACCACCGGTTCCCCGTCTCCGACTGGTTGATGTCCAGCTCCAGCCCGCGGCACCCCGCCTCCCACGGCTCGGTGGAGCTCCAGTCGAGCTGCTCGATGAACGGCTCGTCCCGGTCGTAGGAGTTGTGCGAGGCCTTGAAGGATACCTGGTTGTACGGGAGGTCGTAGACGTCGCTCATGGATCTGGGCGGGGCGTGAAAGGAGGGGATATGCTGCCGGACGTGCCCGTATGATAGCGTCTCCGATGATTGGTGTGCATCCAAGGGCGGCAGATGACCTCCTACCAGAACGGCGAGTGCTCCGTGACTCTCCCCCGCTCGCCGGCGGGGGGCCCCGGCGACTGCGGCAGCGCCAGACTCGTCGACGAGTGGCTGCAGGCTCGGAATGCGCTGAGTATCGAAATTTTTTTGCAGGACACCCTGTCGGGGAGCTCACCCCGTTTTCTGCGCCTGAAGGCTTCGGCAACTGCGTCATTAGGGGGAATCGAGCACTCCGCTGCCTCCGTGCGTCACCCCGGCCTTCGTGGATCGGCGAACGATCGTCATCCGTCGATGCGGAGGATGTGCACGGCGACCGGATTCGCCTCGTGACCCCCTGATCGATCGGTTGAGACAGCTCGGGCCGACTGCACAGCCGAGGGTTCGAAGGGGGGCTCTCCCAAAAAAATTTCGATACTCAGCGCGAGCGCCACCTGCAGCCACGCTCCGTCAACGATCTCGCGCGGAGAGGCTGCTGCTCCGTACCTGTGTGAGATTTCCGTTCAGAGCGGCGCGGAATGCACAGTCATTTGACCGAGCTGTCAGGATAGCGTCGCCGCCCACTCCGTCGAACGGAAGGAGCTCACACAGAGGCACGGGGAATGGAGGAGGAACGGCGAAACCCCCGCGGCCGCCAAGTGCGGCCGCGGGGGTTTTCGGCGGTGCCAGTGCGCCAGGCTGGACTCGAACCAGCGACCCACAGCTTAGAAGGCTGTTGCTCTATCCACCTGAGCTACTGGCGCCGAAGCCTCTCCAGTCGGGGCGGCCGGATTTGAACCGGCGACCCTCTGCTCCCAAAGCAGATGCGCTACCGGGCTGCGCCACGCCCCGCACGGAGAAGCGCGAATAACCTAGCCGTTTCAATGCTTTAGGTCAACCGCGCCCCCCTTCGACAGCGTCTGGGCCGCCGCGCGGACGGCACGGCCGCGGTGGCTCACCTCGCTCTTCCGGGCCGGCGGAAGCTCGCCGAAGGTCATCCCCTCCTCCGGCATCCAGAAGAGCGGGTCGTAGCCAAAGCCGCCGCTCCCGCGCGGCGCGTCGAGCACCACGCCGTCGCAGGTGCCGACGAAGACGTCGTCCCACCCCTCGCCCGCCAGCGCCGCCGCGCAGACGTAGCGCGCTGTGCGCCGCTCGGGCGGGACGTCGGCCAGCAGGCGGAGGAGGAGGCGGTTGTTGGCCTCGTCCTGGCGCACCCCGCGCGACTCCTCCTCGCCGGCGAAGCGGCGGGAGCGCACGCCGGGGGCGCCGCCGAGCGCGTCGACGCAGATGCCGGAGTCGTCGGCCAGCGTCAGCGCGCCGGTGAGGCGGGCGTAGTAGCGGGCCTTGGCCAGCGCGTTCTCCTCGAAGGTCTCGAACGCCTCCACCGCGTCTTCTTCGGGGGATTCGGGGACGCCGAGGTCTTCGAGGCCGACGAGCTCGATCTGCGGATACCCGGCGAGGATGTCGCGCAGCTCGCGCACCTTGCCGGGGTTGCGGGTGGCGACGAGCAGGCGCATCAGCCGGAGCCCTGCGCGGCGGAGGCTTTTACGGAACGTCTCACGCGGAGGCGCGGAGACGCGGAGAGAGGCATCGCCGCCGTCACGACCCGCCGACGGCGGCGCGCTGGGCGGCGTGGAGGCGGGCGACGGAGGCGCTCATCATCTGCGTCAGGTAGTAGAGCTGCTCGGGGGTGAAGTGGCCGTGCTCGCCGGTGCCCTGCACCTCGATGATCCCGCCGCTCTCGCGCGCCACCAGGTTCAGGTCCACCTCGGCGGCGGAGTCCTCGGCATAGTCCAGGTCCAGCAGCAGGCGGCCGTCCACCAGGCCGGCGCTCACGGCGGCCACGAACTCGCGGAAGGGGGATGCGATCCCGCGCGTCCGCTCGATCCAGGCGCAGGCGTCGAAGAGCGCCACCGCGCCGCCGGTGATGGACGCCGTGCGGGTGCCGCCGTCGGCCTGCAGCACGTCGCAGTCGATGGTGACCTGGCGCTCGCCCAGCGCGGCCATGTCCACGCAGGCGCGCAGCGAGCGGCCGATCAGCCGCTGGATCTCCTGCGTGCGGCCGCCCACCCTGTCGCGCTCGCGGCGGTTGCGGGTGTTGGTGGCGCGCGGCAGCATCGAGTACTCCGCCGTCACCCATCCCTCTCCCCTCCCTTTGCGCCACGAGGGGACGCCTTCCTCGACCGACGCGGTGCAGAGCACGCGCGTGCGGCCCACCGTGATCAGGCACGAGCCCTCGGCGTACTCGGCCACGCCGCGCTCCAGCCGCAGCGGCCGCGGCTCCTCGGGCCCCCGTCCCCCGCTCCTCCCCTCCCCTTCACCCATTCTCCGCCCCCTGGCGAACGCGTTGCAGGATCGACGTGGTGGAGCGCCCGGGAACGAGGGGGATCACCTCCACCCGCCCGCCCGCCGCCTCCACCTCGCCGGCGCCGACGATGGTCTCGCGCGTGTAGTCGCCGCCCTTCACCAGCACGTCCGGGAGCAGGGCGGCGATCAGCTCGCGCGGCGTGTCTTCGTCGAACGGCGTCACCCAGTCCACCGCCGCCAGCCCGGCGAGCACGTAGGCCCGGTCGTCTTCCGGGTTCACGGGGCGGGCGGCGCCCTTCCCCAGGCGGCGGACGGAGGCGTCGGTGTTGAGGCCCACCACCAGCACGTCGCCGAGCGCGCGGGCGCGGTTCAGGTACTCCACGTGGCCGCGGTGCAGCACGTCGAAGACGCCGTTGGTGAAGACGACCCGCGCGCTCCGCGGGCGCCCCAGGCGCGCCAGCAGGTCGGCACGCGAGACGATCTTGCCGGCGGGATCGGGGACGGCGCTCACGGCGCGAACTCAGCGATCATGGAAGTTACGGCGCCGATCCGGCCAATCGCCCCTGCATCTTACCTGCATCCCGGGACGAGCGAGACGGCTCCGGGTACAGGCGATGTTGGCTGGCGGCTGGAGTCGATAAATCAGCAGACTTTCGACGTCGGTCAGCAATCGGCTTGAGAATCTCCTGCCCTCCTCCAGGATCAAATTGCCTTGGATGACACCAGGATCGCTATCGCCATACTCCTGATCCAGGAAGTCGAAGATCTCGCACTTGTGCCGCCCCAGCGTCCTCTGGAAGACGCTTTGAAAATCCGCTTTTCCAACGTACAGCACTCTGCCCGAGTAACAATCGATATAGGCATACAGACAGCCGCAGCAATGCCAGAGCGGATCATCATCGGCAAGCCGGGTCCATTCGACCGTTACACGCATAGAAAGCGCAGGATCGCAGTGATTACGGGGCGGCGGGCTCGGGAACGCGCGGGCTCTCGCCGCGCACGCGGGCCAGGACCTCGCCGGCGCCCATCTCCAGCAGCCGCGCGGCGAGGCGGCGGCCGACGCCGCGGGCCCCATCCACCGAGTCGAGGCGGTAGTCCTCGGCGGAGAGCCAGGCGGAGTCGCGCAGCACCGTCTCGCCCTCGACGTCGGCCACCAGGCCGTGCAGGGTGAGCCCGGTGTCGTCGGCCGTGGCGAGCGCGCCGATGGGGATCTGGCAGCCGCCCTCCAGCGCCGCGAGGAAGGCGCGCTCGGCGGCGGTGCAGGCGGCGGTGAAGGGATCGTGGAAGTCCGCGAGCAGCGCGCGGATCCGCCCGTCGCCCGCGCGCGCGACCACGCCCAGGGCGCCCTGGCCGACGGCGGGAAGCCACGCGGAGGGGTCCAGGCGCTCGGCGATGCGATCCTCCCACCCCAGCCGCAGCACCCCCGCGGCGGCAAGGACGATGGCGTCGTAGTCGCCGCGGTCGAGCTTGGCCAGGCGGGTGTTGAGGTTGCCGCGGAGGTCGAGCACTTCGAGGTCCGGCCGGAGCGCGCCGAGCTGCGCGCGGCGGCGGAGCGAGCTGGTGCCCACGCGCGCGCGCGGCGGGAGCGTCGCGAGCGAGCCCGTCTGTCCGGGGGGAAGGATCAGCACGTCGCGCGGGTCCTCGCGGTGCGAGACGGCGACGATCTCCAGCCCGTCGGGAACGCGGGTGGGGACGTCCTTCAGCGAGTGGACGGCCAGGTCGGCCTCGCCGGCCAGGAGCGCGGCGTCGAGCTCCTTGGTGAAGAGCCCCTTGTCGCCGATCTTGGCCAGCGGCACGTCCTGCACGTGGTCGCCGGTGGTGCGGATCACGCGGATCTCGACGCCGACGTCCGGCGCGGCGCGGCGGATGGCGTCCTCCACCGCGCGCGCCTGCCAGAGCGCCAGCTCGCTCCCGCGCGAGGCGATGCGCACCGGAGGGGTCACCACTGCGACTGGGCTCCCTCGATCAGCTTCTGCACCAGGTCCTCGAGCGCCTTCCGCCGCCCCACCTCCACCGTCTCCCCCTTCTCCCGGCTGAAGAGGCCGATCGCGGAGATCGAGCTCCCCTGCCAGAGCACGCGATCGGCCTTCACGTCGTAGATCTCCGCGTCGAAGGTGATCTGCACGCGGGTCTGGTTGCTGTTGATGCGCCCGCCGGGGGCGTTGGGGTCGAAGTTGGTGACCGCTTCGTCGTAGCCGGAGAGCTTGCCGCGCACGATGGCGTCGGCGGTCTGCTGCGGAGCCAGGCGCAGCCCCAGGTTGCGCGGGAGCTGGTCCTGGAGCTGGCGCTGCACGTCGCTGCGCAGGAAGTCGTACGGCGTGGTGTTGTCGAACAGGTCCACGTACACGGTGCGGATGTTCGTCGGCAGCCCGCCCCCGGTGAACTTGTAGATGCACCCGGAGAGGAGGAGCGTCGCCGCCAGCAGCGCGCTAGCGGCCCGTGCCCGGCGGGCTCCAGACGTCGTCAGGGAAAGTCGCGGCATCGGTGGATGATTCCAGCGTGAGGTTCAGGTTGCGCAGCGCCACCCAGTCGCGGTAGCGCGCCGAGCGCAGGGCGCCGGCAGCGGTGCGGTCGAGCTCCACGCTCTCCTGCACGGCGCTCCCCTTGAGCCGCCGCAGCGACTCCAGGCGTCCGCCGCGCGCGCGGTACTCCAGCGTCCCCTCGCTCCCCAGGTCGTAGCGCACGGTCACCCGCCCGCCCTGGTCGGTGGCGGAGGCGAGCCGCGCCCCCGCGGGCGGGCGGACGACGCCGACCGTCGCCCAGAGGAGCGCGAGCGAGGGAAGCTTGAAGCGCTCGGTGACGGTGGCGGGGACGCGCGGCGTCTCGCCCACCAGCGCGGCGGCCAGCACCGTCTCGCCGCGCGGGCCGAAGAGGTCCAGGCGGAAGCGCTCGGGCGCCGCGTAGCGCGCCACGCCGCGCCCGGTGAAGCGCGAGCCGGCCTCGTCGAGCGACCAGGCGAAGCGCGCCTGCTTCGGCGACGACGGGAGCGTGGCGCGCCTGAGCGCGGCGGCAATGGAATCCGGGTTGGGCTCCGCCACCGCGGCGGCGGAGCCCGCGGCCGGCTCCGGCGCGGCCGGCGGCGTTCCCGCGGTGGCGGAGGCCGCCGCGCAGGCGGTGAGCAGCGCCGCGGCCAGGGCGGCGTACAGGGGTCGATTCTTCACCTCAGCGCACCTCTTCCACGCGGATGATGCGGTCGCCGGGGAGCACCCGTCCCGCGGCCTCCATCCCCCGCACCACCCGCCCGAACACCGTGTAGGTGCCGTCCAGGTGCGGCTGCGGCGAATGGGTGACGAACCACTGGCTCCCCCCCGTGTCGGGCCCGCTGAGCGCCATCCCCAGGGTGCCGGCCAGGTACGGGTGCCGGTTGATCTCGTCACGGATGCTGTACCCCGGACCGCCGTTGGTGTCCCCGCGCGGGTCGCCGCCCTGGATCACGAAGTTGGGAACCACCCGCGGCCAGTCCTGCCCGTCGAACCATCCGCGCCGCGCCAGCGACAGGAAGTTCTCCACCGTGAGCGGCGCGTCGTCGGCGAAGAGCTCCAGCTCGATCGTCCCCTGCTGCGTCACGATCCGCGCGTGGGGGCGCGGGCGCGCCTGGGCGCCGCGCACCAGCCCTTTGTACCACTCCACCTCGTGCCCCGCCAGGATCGGGAGCGGCTGCCCCCAGGCGGGCGCCGACACGCTGTCGCCGAACGCGGCGGCCGCGTGCTGGCGCACCAGGTAGTCGCCGGAGCGGGGGAAGCGGGCGAAGAAGGCCTTGCCGATGGACGGGTCCTTCCTCGCCAGCGCGCCGAGGGCGTCCACCGTGGCCAGGGCGTCGTCGTTCATCGAGTCGCGCTGGGCGCGGGCGTAGGCGTCCAGGAGCGCGGGCGCGTCCGCCGGGTCGGCGATGGCGCCCAGGCCGCTGATGGCGTTCACCCGCGCGTAGAAGTCGGGGTTCCGCAGCCCCGCCTCCAGCAGCGGGCGGATGCGCGCCGCGCTGTCGCCCGCCGCGCCCACGGCCCCTTCGAGCGCCGCGGTGGCCACGCGTCCGTCGGCGTCGCGGGTGGCGGCCTCCAGCCGCGCGCGCAGCGGCGAGCCCGCGTAGCCCGGCTTCCCCGCGGCGCGGGCGTAGACGCGCGCGGCGGCGGCCCGCTCGCGCCACTCCGCCTCGCGCGCGAAGAGGTCGGCCACGTTCGCCGCCGCGCCCTCGTCGACCTCGGCCAGCGAGGCGAGCGCGGTGGTGCGCAGGAAGATCGGCTGCGCGCGGTCGAGCGCGACCGCGCGCAGCGGCGCCGCCGCACCGGGCGCCTTCGCCCCCAGCCGGGCGAACGACTCGGCGGCGGTCACCGCCAGGTACGCATCCCCCCCGTTCAGCAGCTCCAGCAGGCGGGAGATGGACTCCGGCGCGTCGTAGGTGGCCAGCGAGCGCGCGGCGTTGACGCTCACCGCGTGCGAGGGGCTGCGCGTGCCCTGCAGCAGCGCCGCCAGCGCCTCCGCGCGGGGGATGCCGGCGGAGTCCGCGAGCGCCGCGGTGAGCGCGCGCATGGCGAACGACTGCACCAGCTCGCCCCCGTCGCGCACCTGCCGCATGAGCGCGGCGGTGCCGGCCGGGTCCGGCCGCCGGGAGAGGGCGTACGCCGCGCGCCAGGCCAGCTCCTGGTCCATCAGCGGCAGCCAGCGCGCGACCGCGGCGGTGTTCATGGGCCGCGGGAAGCGCCAGATGGCGAGCAGCGCCTGCCCCACCGCACGGCGGTTGCCGGCGGCGTTGAGCGGCGCCTCGGCGACGAAGTGGGTGACCGCCTGCTTCCCCGCCGCGGTCGGCATCTTCGCCAGCGCGAGCGCCGCCTCGCCGATCACGGTCGACCGGGCGGCCACTGCGTCCGCGCGGAGCTGCGCGGCGAGCGCGGGGACGGCGGTGGTGTCGCGCAGCAGCCCCAGCGCGAACGCGGCGCTGGCGGCGACGGCGGTGTCCTGGTCCGCCAGCCGGCCGGCCAGGAGGGGCGTCGCGTGTTTGTCGCCGATGCGCCCCGCGGCGAGCATGGTGCGGCGGCGCAGCTCGCCGCTGCCGCGCATCGCGGACGCCAGCAGGGCCTCGTCGTACTCGCGCCGGTCCTCCAGCCGCAGCAGCCGCGCGGCGGTGTCGAGCTCGCGCGGGCTCAGCGGCGGGTGCTGCTGCGCGGCGGCGGGTGTGGGAACAGCGGCGGTCGCGAGGGCGGCGAGGGTCAGCAGGGCGAATGAATTCGCGGCAACAACGGCCCGAAGTCCGCCTTCGCGGACTGTGGCCGCGGCATCCCGGCGAAGGGCGGGGCGAGGCGCGGACGCCGGTGCCCCGGGTTGGAAACCCCGGGCTGGAACGGCACGAAGTCCGCCTGCGCGGACTGTGGCCGCGGCATCCCGGCGGAGGGCAGAGCGCGTCGTGGCCGAGGGCTCGACGCGGGGCCGCCGGCTGTCCCCTGTCCCCTGTCCCCTGTTCCCTGCAGTCATCGCTGCTCCACGGTCACGCCGTTGCGAAAGGCCTCGACCAGCGAGGCGGGGAGCCGGACCGGCGTGCCGCCCCGGTCGATCGCGATCAGGTCGGTGCGGGCGGTGACGAGGCGCTTGGTCCCGCCGTCGTCCACCCGCAGGATCTCGTAGTCGAAGCTCACGCCGCGCGAGCGCACGGCGCCGAGGGTGGTGACCACGCGCACCCGGTCGTCGTACTTCGCCGAGGCGTGGTAGCGCAGGTTGACCTCGGTGACGGCCAGGAGCACCCCCTCGGCCTCCAGGTCGGCGTACGAGCGCCAGAGGCGGCGGATCAGCTCCGTGCGCCCGATCTCGCACCACGGCAGGTAGTTGGCGTGGTAGATGATCCCCATCTGGTCGGTCTCCGCGTACCGCGCGCGGAACTCGACGGTGCACGACGGGGGCGTGGAGCTCATTCGGCCAGTGCGGGACAAGGATCGGATCGGGATGCGAGCGAGCATTCTACCCGCGCTGGCCGCGACCGTCAAACGAAAGCGGCAGCGGCGTTTGGGGCGAGAAACGGGAGGCCCCCCATTCCTCCGTGCCTCCGTGAGAGCCAGAGCGGCCGCGCCGCTGCCCGCCCGCGGGTCCTCGCCATTCCGTCAGATGCGGCCGGCTTCAGCCGTTTGGAGATAGAGCTCGACCGAGCCCATCCTTTCTTTTCCCCCTCAAAGCGCTCGCCGCGATGATCCGACGTCTGCCGCCGCTCCTGCTCCTGGCCGCGCTCGCCGCTCCCGCGCACGCACAGCGCGTCACGGCTGTGCCGAGGCAGGAGCGCAACCGCATCTCGGCCGAAGAGGTACAGCGCTCGACGGCGACGGACGCGTACCAGCTCGTCCAGTCGCTCCGCTCGGTCTGGCTGTCGCGGCGCGAGGCGCGGCTGCGCACGACGCCGGGGCCGCCGGTGCGGCGGGACCCGGAGGGGCCGATCGCCCAGGCCACCTCCCCCGCGGTGCAGGCCGCGCAGGCGAACGAGGCGGAGGGGGCCGACGGGCTGATCGTGCTGCTCGACGCCGCCCTCCTCGGCGGACCCGAGTCGCTGCGCGAGATCCCCGTCAACCGGATCGCCTTCGTGGAGTTCCTCACGCCGGAACAGGCGCGGCTGCGCTACGACCGGCGGGCCCGCGACGGGGCCATCGTGGTGCACACCCTCGGCGCGGGGGACCGCTGACATCGAGCACACGCGCCGGGACTGCAATCAGAACAGAAGAGTCTCTCGAAGAACCACGGAGGAGCGAGGAGCGCAATTCTCCCGTTCCTCCGTGTTCTCCGTGAAGCAGCGGCAGGAACGTGCGGTACCTGCGGAGACACCGACGGCTACGCCTGAGTCGATTCTCTCATCCGGAGACACGGGGACGAGGGAGGCGCGGAGAGAGCTTGGCGACTCTCTCCGCGCCTCCGTGTCTCCGTGTGAGACCTGCCGTTTTCAGCAGTACGCGATGTAGACGTTCGTGGCACGGTCCGGACCAAAGCCGCCGTGCCCACGACCACCCGCCGCGCGACGAGACGCGATCATGGGACACGCGCGCCCCTGTTGCCCCTTCCCCGGATCGCCGCACAGTGGCTTCGCTCCGGCTGCAACGCGCGATGGTCGAACGAGTTGAAGCAAACAGACCCCGATGGATCGGACGATGCGTCACCAGGCAGTGGCGACCTCGCCCCCTCCCGCCGGCATTCGGCGGGGTTCATTGCGACTCTTCATCATAAGGAGGCAATCATGGCACGCCTGATTGTGCAGGCGGTCGGCAACGAGACAATTGCCGATCCCGGAGACCGTGACGCGGCTGTAATCCTGCTGTCGGTCACCGACGCCAACGGCGAGCCTGTCACCGGCCTTGGCACGGCCAACGTGAGGATCGATGCGATGCTGGTGGCCGCCTACGGAGCCGAGGTGAGTATCTTGCGGATGTCGGGGAGCACCCTGCCGGGCTTTTACGCCATCGACCTGGTGCCTTACGGAACGTACCAGTGGAAGGCCGGGGAATTCGACATCGCCGTCGCAGTCACCCAGGGTTCCAACAAGGGCCAGACGTTCGCGACCTTCCGCGTCACCTGACCGCGGGCGCTCGGCTCGCATACGACGGGCGGCGGAGAGGATGTGCATCCTCTCCGCCGGCTGGCGTCTGCAGGCCGTGTTCCCCCGGCGTCTCCGCGTGAGACCGTGAATTTCCTTGCGCCCCGGACGCGCCGCTTTATCCATTCGGAGAGGAGGTTCCCCCTCCCCTTCGAGACCGACCATGGCCTCCGTCGGCTCCATCCTCTCCGAGATGAAGCGCCGCCGCGTCTTCCGCGTGCTCGCCGGCTACTGCGCCGCCGCGCTCATCGCGATCGAGGCGGCCAACAACATCTTCCCCGCCCTCGAGTTCCCGCCCTGGGCCATGCGCCTGGTGGTGGTGCTCGCGCTCGTCGGGCTCCCTGTTGCCATAATCCTGGCGTGGACCTTCGACCTCACGGCCGAGGGGCTGACCCGCGACACCGGCGCGCGGGCCGACGGTGGAGGCCGGCGGCGGCGCGGCCGCGGCCGCGGCCAGGCCGATCGTGCCGCCGCCGCGCCGGCGCCCGCGGGCCGTGCGCGGGGCTCGCGGCTCCCGCTCTACGTCACGGCCGCCGTGGTCCTGGCGCTCGCCGGCGTCGCCGCGTACGGCCGCTTCGGGCGCGCGGGCGCGGCGCGGGGGGCGGAGCGCTCGGTGGCGGTGCTCCCCTTCGCCAACCTGAGCGGCGACCCCGCCAACGAGTACTTCTCCGACGGCGTCACCGAGGAGATCCTGAACGCGCTCGCCAACGTTCCCGGGCTGCGCGTCCCCGCGCGCACCTCGTCGTTCGCCTTCAAGGGGAAATCGGGCGACGTGGCGGAGATCGGCCGGCAGCTCCGCGTATCGCACGTGCTGGAAGGGAGCGTGCAGCGCGCCGGCGGGCGGGTGCGCATCACCGCGCAGCTCGTCGACGCGCGCACCGGCTACCACCTCTGGAGCCGCGCCTACACCCTGGAGCCGCGCGACCTCTTCGCCGCCGAGGACGAGATCTCGCGCGACGTCGCCCGCCAGCTCCAGATCCGGCTCGACCGCGGCGCGCGCCTCGCCCGCGGCGGGACCGGGGATCCACGGGCCCATGACCTCTACCTGCAGGCGCGGGCGGTGACGTTCAGCGGGGGCAAGGAGAGGGAAGACTGGAAGGCGAACCTGCTGGAGGCGATCCGTATCTACCAGCAGGCGCTCCAGGTAGATTCGACCTACGCCCTTGCCTGGAGCGGGATCTCCGACGCGTACGCCATTCTGGCCGACGACTTCTGGCCCCCGCGCGACGCCTACCCGCAGGCCCGGAGCGCGGCCCTGCGGGCGCTCGCCCTCGACCCGGACCTGGCCGAGGCGCACAACTCCCTTTCGTCGGTGCTGTACTTCTTCGACTGGAACTACGCTGGGGGCGACCGCGAGAACGCGCGCACGCTCGAGCTGAACCCTGCGTCGCCGCTGGGTCACGGCAAGCGTGCGTTCCACTACCTGATGCTGCGCCGGTTCGCCGACGCGGCCCGGGAATCGGAGACGGCCGGGCGCCTGGACCCCGGGAACGTCGACCGCTGGCGGTTCGACATACTGGGGTTCCGGGCGCTGACGGGCGAGGCGGACCACCTGCTGGACTCGCTGCGCGCGGCCATGGCCGCGCGCCCCGGCGACCTGTACGCCCATGGGCTCGCCTACGAAATCGCGTTTCGAAGCGGGCGCTGGAAAGAGGCGGCAGCACTCCTTCCCGGGCTGCACCGCAAGGCGCCTGGTTGGCAGTACTCCGTGCAGGAGGCGATGGTCCTTGCACGGGCCGGCGACACGCTCCAGGCCCGGCGCAGGCTGGACGAAACGCTGGCGTACACGCGCGGGCACTACGTGCGGCCGGCGTACATCTCGGCCGCGTACGCGGCGCTCGGCGAGCGCGAGTCCGCGCTGCAGTGGCTGGAGCGCGCGTACGACGCGCGCGACGGCACCCTGCTGGAACTCCACGTGTGGGACTGGTGGGACCCCCTGCGCGGCGACCCGCGCTTCGAGGCGGTCAAGCGCCGGGTGCCCCGCGCGCCTCCGCTGCGCTGAGCCTCTCTATCCGGATCGTCGTGTGCACCACCTCACCCATCATCAAGGGACCAACCATGAAAGGACTCGTCCTCGCGGCCACCGCCGCGCTGGCGCTCGCCGCCTGCACCGGCGGCGAGCCGACCGCCGTGCAGACGCGCGCGGACACACCGCCTCGCGCGACCGGCGGGCAGAACGTGACGACGTATACGATCTTCGAGTGGTGGCGGGCTCCGGATAGCCTGTTCATCCCGGACTCGACGAAAGAATACGGAATCCGCTTCAAGAGCTCGATCCCGGGCCGCGTGGTTGGCTTCCGTGTGTACACGTACGGTCCGGGAGAGTACAGGCTGCGGCTGCGCAACGACGCCGGCCAATCGCTGGCCACGGGGGGAACCCTGACGACCTGGGACACGACGGTCGGGTGGAAGAACGTGAGCCTCTCGACTGCGCCGTACACGCTGACCGTGGGCAAGTACTACCGGGTCACGGGGACGAGTCGCAACGGGAGCATGGGGTTGACGCCGAACTTCTTCGCGACCGGCCCCTTCACCCACAACAACGTGCTCACGGCCACGCAGGGAGCCATCTACCTGACGGGTCCCCCGGTGCAGGTCCTGGTCGACAGCACCACCACCGCGTACTTCGTCGACGTGATATTCCAGCCGGAGTCGGAGTTGGAGTGACCGGCCCGCGCAAAAAACTCGTGGAGCCGCAGAGAGGCCCAGGCCGGGTCTCTCCGCGGCTCCGTGCAATGCCGTCCGGTAGCGGCGACGTGCCGAGCGCCAGGGGCTGCCTACTCTCCCGGCAGCCGGAGGAAAAAGGTGGCCTGCGTCACCACCTGTCGGAGGTACTTGACGTCCGGCACGCCGAGGTAGCGGCGCAGCCGCCTTCGGTCCATGGTGCGGAGCTGATCGCAGAGGAACCAGGTGTCATGCTCCAGCCCGCCGACACCGGCGGGCACCCGCACACGGGCAGGATAGCGCTTCTCGCGAGTGGTCCCGGGCACCACCATGCAGAGCCCCGTCCGGTTCAGCTCGTTCACTGATACGACGAGAGCAGGCCGTTGCCCAGCCTGCTCCTGTCCCTCCACCGGATCGAAGTTCGCGAACCAGATCTCGCCCTGCTCCGGGGCGTCCCTACTCATCGTCCAGGCCGTCGAGCAGCGCGCCGTCGAAGGCCCGTCGCTCCTCCTCCAGCTCCGCCCACGCCTCCGGATCGCGTTCCCGCAGCTCGGCATGGAACGTCTCGTACTCGTGCAGGAACAGGCGGCGCTCCGCGTCTTCGAGCACCTGCGCCGCCATCGGTGCCTGGCGCTGGTCGCGAAGTCGCGCGAGCAGGCTGCGCAGGATGGCGCGTCCAGGGTCGCCCGCTGCTTTCCGCATGCTGCCGGCTCCGAAGTCGGAGGAAATGGGTACGCGCGTAGCCCCGCGTCCGGCGGGACCGGTCCTGTCTTCAATGATCAGGGGGGCGCTGGAGGGTGTCAACATGGTGATGGACCGTGAGGTGTGTGGTGAAATTGCCGCGGCAGTCACGCTTGTGGCCCGCGGCGATGCTGGCTGCTAGCTTCCCGCCCCCATGAGCGAGAAGCCGGTCTACGTCGTTTCCGACACCCACCTGGGCGCCGTTCCGCGCGAGACGGAGCGGGCCTTCCGCCGCTTCCTGGGCCACGCCGCCACGCACGCGCGGTCGCTGCTGATCAACGGCGACCTCTTCGACTTCTGGTTCGAGTACCGCCACGTGATCCTGCGCGAGCACTTCCGCGTGGTGGCCGCGCTGGCCGACGTGGTGGACGCGGGAGTGAAGGTCTGGTTCGTGGGCGGCAACCACGACGCCTGGGCCGGCAGCTTCCTCCGCGACGAGGTGGGGATCGAGCTGCTGGACGGGCCGGTGGAGATGACCCTCGCCGGCCGCCGCGCCCTGGTGGCGCACGGCGACGGCGTGGGGAGCGGAGACTTCAAGTACCGCGCGCTCAAGGCGGTCATCCGCCACCCCGTCTCCATCGGCGCCTTCCGCGTGCTGCACCCCGACTTCGGGCGATGGGTCGCGGGGCGCGCCTCCAGCACCGAGCACAAGGCCGGCATCGACCTGGCGGAGAGCGGCCGCTCGGCGTACATCCGCCGCTGGGCCGAGGAGCGGCTCCGGGCGGACCCGTCGCTGGAGCTGGTCCTCGCCGGCCATGCCCACGCGGCCACGATCGTCGAGGTGGAGCCGGGCCGCTTCTACGTGAACTCCGGCGACTGGCTCGGCTCCTTCGACTACGTGGTCCTTCCCCCCGGCGGGGGCCCTCCCGAGCTGCGCGACTGGCGGGCGGGCTGACGCTCGCACCGCGGCTCAGCGCCCTCTCCGGCTCGCTCAAAGCGGATTGCCGCCTGGTCCGGGGCTCATCGCGCGTCCGCGGCCGCGCCGCCCTCTCCCTGCGCCTTAGAGCGCAACCCCTCTCCCGTACCGGGCTACCCATTAGTCACATGTCGTGACCGTGGGGCGAGGGTGCGAAATGCGAGGACGAAGTCGGCCAAGCGGCGTAGTCCGCGCCAGATCACCTTCACGCCTGGTTCTCCATCCGCCTTGCGGCCC
>JBJMPM010000270.1:0-19027 GCA_045803205.1 Longimicrobiaceae bacterium | reverse complement strand
GGCGCGTCGAAGATAATCACCACCCACGCCCGACGCACGCACGTCAGCCTCTGAGCGCTCAGGAGCCGACGGGTTGGAAACCCGCCGCTGGAACGGCACGAAGTCCGCCTTCGCGGACTATGCCGCGGCCCTGGTGTGTCCCCGACCGGCGGCGATGCATCTGCCTTTGCACGCTTCGCTGCAGGCCTCACCTCGGCTGCGTCCACCTCCCTCTCCCGGTACGGGAGAGGGATTGCGCTCTCAGGCGCAGGGAGAGGGCGCCGCGGCCGCGGATGCACGACGAACTCCGGATTGGAGAGAAAACTGCCCTGGCACTCAGCACTCAGCACCAGGCACCAGGCACCAGGCACTAGGCACTAGGCACTAGGCACTAGGCACTAGGCACCAGGCACTTCCGTCCAACCAGTGGCCCGCCGCGCCGCATCGCCCTATCTTCCCAACATGGTATCGCTCTTCGACATCCTCGGGCCGACCATGGTGGGTCCCTCCTCGTCGCACACCGCCGGCGCCTGCCGGCTGGGGCAGATGGCGCGCGCCATCACCGGCGGCACGCCGGAGCGCGCCCGCATCGCCCTGCACGGCTCCTTCGCGGCCACCGGCGAGGGCCACGGCACCCACCGCGCCCTGGTGGGCGGGCTGATCGGCCTTCCGCCCGACGACCTGCGGCTGCGCCACGCCTACGACGAGGCGGCCGCGGCCGGGCTCACCTGGGAGTTCGAGGAGGTGGAGCTGGGCGACGACGCGCACCCCAACACCGCGGTGATCACCACCTGGCTGGGCGAGGTGGAGACCACCACGCGCGGCGCCTCGCTCGGCGGCGGGCGGATCGAGGTGTCGGAGGTGGACGGCTTCCCCGTCTCCCTGGGCGGCGACTACCACACCCTGGTGGTGCTCGCCCACGACGAGCCGGGGACGATCGCCGCGGTGGCCACGGTGCTCTCCGGCCACCGGGTGAACCTGGCCACCATGCGGGTGGACCGCACCGGCCGCCACCAGGACGCGCTGATGACCATCGAGGCCGACGAGCCGGTGGGCGACGCCGCCTTCGAGGCCATCCGCTCCTTCCCCTGGATGCGCTGGGCGCGGCGCATCGAGAAGATCGCCTGATGCACCGCTCCGTCGAATCGCTGATCCGCGACGCGGAAGAGAGCGGCCGCCCGCTCCCGCAGGTCGTCCTCGACGCCGAGGCCGCCGAGAGCGGGGTGGACCCCGCCGACATCCGCGCCCGCATCGCGCGCACGCTGCGCATCATGCGCGAGGCCATCGACGAGGGGCTGAAGGGGGAGATCCGCTCCGCCTCGGGGCTCACCGGCGGGCGCGCGCGGCGGCTGCGGGAGAACGGCCCGCGGCTGATGGGGCCGCAGGTCACCGAGATCCTGGCGCGCGCCATCGCCACCCTGGAGGTGAACGCGGCGATGGGGCTGATCGTGGCCGCGCCCACCGCCGGCGCCGCCGGAGTGCTCCCCGCGGTGCTGGTGAGCATGGACGAGTTCAGCGGGGTGGGCGAGGAGAAGCTGGTCGACGCCATGCTGGTGGCCGGCGGCATCGGCGGGGTGATCGCGCACCGCGCCTCGCTCGCCGGCGCCGAGGGCGGGTGCCAGGCGGAGACGGGGACGGCCGCCGCGATGTCGTCCGCCGCGGTCGCGTGGCTGAGCGGCGGAACGCACGAGCAGATCGCCACGGCGGTCGCGCTCACGCTGCAGGGGATGCTGGGCTTGATCTGCGACCCCATCGGCGGGCTGGTGGAGATCCCCTGCATCTACCGCAACGCCTCCGCCGCCATGCAGGCCATCGCGGGGGCCGAGATGGCGCTCGCCGGGCTCGACTTCCCCGTGAGCGCCGACGAGGTGATCGACGTGATGGGCGAGGTGGGGCGGCGCATGCCCTCGGCCTACCGCGAGACCGCGATGGGCGGGCTGGCGGCCACGCCGAGCGCGCGGCGGCTGGTGCAGATCCGCCCCAGCGCGCGCCCGTCGGGGATCAGCCGCTGACCCCGCCGGAGGAGCGTGTACGGGCCGGGAAGGCCCCCGCGCGAGGGTGGACAGGGCGCCCGCGGGGTGAAACTTTGTCGGCTCCGGCCGCGTAGCCAGACACCGAACGATGCTCATCTGGGAGATCGCGGTCCTGCTGCTGGTGATTGCGGTGCTCGGGCGGTGGGTGGCCTCGGGGGCGGGCGCGCGCGACGCGGCCCGGCTGGACCCGGCGCACACCGCCGAGCTGGCGCGGCTGCGCGAGGAGGTGGACCAGCTCACCGCCCAGATGCTCCGGCTGCAGGAAGAGCAGTCGTTCACGATGCGCCTCCTCGCCGAGGGCGGCATGGCCCAGCGGCCGCCGCTCCCGGACGGGGAGCCCGACCCTACGACCAACGCGGAGAAGCCCTGACCCATGGTCACGCGCGACGACGTGGAGAGCTACCTGCTGCGCACGGGGCTCGACCACCACGAGATTTCCGAAGGGATGTGGCTGGCGAAGGGGAACGGCGACGACGCCGGGATCGTGATCCACTACTCCCCCCCGCTGGTGGTCTTCCGCCTGAAGGTGATGGACCTGCCCAGCGACGAGCAGCGCTGCTCCGGGCTCTACCGGCGGCTGCTGGAGCTGAACGCCACCGACCTGGTGCACGCCGCCTACGGGCTGGAGCAGGGCGACGTGATCCTCACCGAAAGCCTGGAGGCCGAGAACCTCGACTTCAACGAGTTCCAGGCCACGCTGGACTCGTTCCAGATGGCGCTCGCGTCGCACTTCGACGCGCTCTCCGAATACCGCGACTGCGCCGCCGCCCCGGCCTGAACCCTAAGAAGGATCCCATGGGAATCTTCGATCGTTTCTCCACCATGCTCAGGTCGAACATCAACGACCTGATCGCCCGGGCCGAAAACCCGGAGAAGATGCTCATCCAGGTCATCGAGGACATGCGCGGCCAGCTCGCCCGGGCGAGGCAGGAGGTCGCGGTGGCCATCGCGGACGCGGCGAAGCTGAAGAAGCAGGCCGACGACGAGCAGAAGCAGGCGCAGGACTGGGAGCAGCGCGCCATGCTGGCGGTGCGGCAGGGGCGCGACGACCTGGCGCGCCAGGCGCTCATCCGCCACCAGGAGCACGCCCAGCGCGCGGCGGAGCTCTTCGCCACCTGGCAGAAGCACCAGGAAGACACCGACCGCCTGCGCGACGCGCTGCGCCAGCTGAACGAGAAGATCCAGGAGGCGCAGCGGAAGAAGAACCTGCTGATCGCCAAGCAGAAGCGGGCGCAGGCGCAGCGGCGCATCCACGAGACCATGTCGGGGCTCTCCGACTCGTCGGCCTTCGAGGCGTTCGACCGGATGGCCGAGCGGATCGAGCACAACGAGCGGATGGCGCTGGCGGCGGCCTCGGTGAGCGAGGAGCTGCAGGGCGACCAGCTCGAGCGCGACTTCAAGCAGCTCGAGTCGGGGACCACGGCCGACGACCTGGACTACCGGCTGCTGGAGATGAAGCAGCAGCTCGGCATCCTCCCGCCGCCGCCCCCCAGCGAGTCGCGCGTGCTCGGCCCCGGCGAGGCCGAGCAGCCCGCCGCTGCCCCCGCGCCCGCCGCGGATGCGGGCGCCGCGCCCCAGGGCAACGGCACGGGTCCGGCGTCCGCTCCCGCCCTCCCCGCCGGCTCCCGCATCCACGAGGCCGAGCTGCTGGAGGAGTTCGAGGCGCTGGAGGAAGAGGAGCGCCGCGCCTGATACGAATTTGCCGAGGATAGTTCTGGATTCCAGTCTCTGACAGAAGGGGCCTCACACGGAGTCAACGGAGTCAGCAGAGTCGTTTTCCGTTGACTCCGTTGACTCCGTGTGAAGGCATCCAGTTCAAGAACTTTATCCAGAACCAAACTCTGTACGGGGGTATGACCGCTGTCTGATCCGTGCCAACGGACGCACGAAGCCCCTCTCCCGCGATCTGGCGGAGGAGGGGCTTCGTGTGCGCCCTCATTCGTAGTGGAACCGCGCTGACACGAACTGGATGGCTTCGTCGTCGACTTGGTAGAGCAGACGGTGCTCCTGGTCGATACGCCGGGACAACGATCCTGCAAGGTCGTGCTTCAGCGGCTCGGGCTTCCCGATCCCGTGGAGGGGATCCCGTGCCACTTCCCGCATCAGCCGAACGATCCGCAGCGCGGTTCGCCACTCGGACTCGAGCCAGTACTCCAGGTCGGCGAGGAAGCGGCTCGCCACGATCAGCGTGCGCGCCAATGGCCGTGTGTCGCTACGCTTCGGGGGCTTACGTGCGCGATTCATCGGCCTCACGCCGCCGGGCTGCACTCACGGCCTCGCGGTGCGCGCGCCAGCGGTCCAGTTCGGCGAGTGAGTCCCTGATCCATTTCGCGTTTGCTGGATTGCTGAGGAGGTAGGCCGTTTCGTCATGCCACCGCCGGGGGAGCAAAGTCCGGCGCACGCCCCGGCTGCCGACGACGGACCGTGCTTGCCTGCGCCCGCTTGGCTGCCGCTGTGCCGCCTCAGCGCCAACCGTTTCGACTCGCGCTTCGCGCCTGGCACTGCGGTCCAGTTGCGCGATCGCGTCCAGCAGGAGTTTCGCTCCCACCGGGTTGCTCAGCAGCATCGTCGTCGTGTCACGCCAGCGACGCGGCAACGGGAAGCGCGGCACTCCCGTTCCCCGCCGGGCTGCGCGTCGCAGCCGCATCGCGCGCTTCTGCTCACGCCGCATGGGAACTCTCCGAGACTCGGTGACTTTCATCAAGTGGACGGTAGCGCGTGGCTGCACCTCGTGTCAAGTGCTTTGATACGCCGTAGATAACCCCATCCGCCCGCTGGCGCAATCGGAGTTCCGGACGGGCCGGATGCGTCAGCGAGGGGACGCGTCGCGGCGCGGCCATTCTCTCCGTGGCGCTGTGTCTCCGCGAGCCAATCTTTTGCCGGCCTGCGGTGTGCGATAGCTTTCTAACTGAGCGAACTCCGATACCCACGCACCAGGCCCCGATGCCTCCGCGACACCCGGCCGACACGCCGTCGCCGTACAGCGTGCTGATCGCCACCATCTTCGCGATCCTGCTGCTGCTGTTCGTCCACAGCGTGGCCGACGTGCTGCTGATGGTGTTCGTGGCGGCGCTCTTCTCCCTCTACCTGGGCGGGATCGCCGACTTCCTGCAGGCGCGCGTGAACATGCCGCGTGGGGTGGGGCTCGCCTGCGCCATGCTGCTCACCATCCTGCTGGCCGCGGGCGTCGGGACGATGGTGGTGCCGCCGGTGCTCAACCAGACGCAGGACCTGGTCTCGGCGCTCCCCAAGCAGATCGGCGCGTGGACGGCCTCGCTGCGCGAGCTGGTGGCCCGCTACCCGGTGCTGCAGCAGGTGATCCACCCCGACGAGGTGCAGCGCCAGCTCGGCGGCCTCCTGACGCACGCGTCGGGGCTGGTGCCGGCGGTGCTCAACTTCCTGCGGGGGTTCATCGACCTCTCCGCCATCCTGGTGATGGGGCTCTACCTGGCCTCGCGCCCCGAGCTCTACCGCGAGGGGATCATCGCCCTGGCGCCGCCGGTGCACCGCGAGCTGGTGCGCGACATCCTCTCCGACCTCAAGCGCTCGCTCCGCGCGTGGATCGGCGGGCAGATGATCGCCATGGTCACGCTGGGCTTCCTCACCTGGATGGGGCTGGAGCTGCTGAAGGTGCCCTACGCCCTGGCCTTCGGCGTGTTCACCGGGGCGGCGGTGCTGGTGCCGTTCTTCGGCTCGCTCCTCTCCACGCTGCTCCCGGCGCTGATGGTGGTGGGCACGGGCGGGCTGGGGCAGGCGCTGGCGGTGGTGCTGCTCGGGGTGGTGATCCACGTGATCGAGGGGAACATCATCCACCCGCTGGTGATGGAGCGGCGGGTGCACCTGCCGCCGGTGCTCTCCATCACCAGCGTGCTGGTGATGGGCGAGCTGCTGGGGCTGATCGGGCTGCTGGTGGCCGTCCCCGTGCTGGCCACTACCATCGTGATCGTGCGGCGCATCTACGTGCACCGGCTGCTGGAGGGGAAGGGCTTCCGCCGCTTCGTGCGCGACGCGCCCACCGAGATCCGCGTCCCCGAGGGGGTGCTGCGGGTGGACCCGGCGGTGGTGAGCATCCCCGCCATCCTCGAGGCGGCCGGGGCCGCGCCGCGGTAGCCTCTCCATCGATCGAAATCCACCGACAGTTGACGATGCACGACGCCACGGGCGCGCTGTCCGGCTATCGCTACCTGGTGCTGGCCGAGGAGAGGTTCGGCCCGCAGACGAGCAAGACGGCGAACAGCGCGGTGCGCTACCTCCCCGACCGGGTGGTGGCGGTGGTCGACTCGGCCCATGCCGGGAAGACGGTGCAGGAGGTGCTCGGCTTCGGCGGGGGCACGCCGGTGCTGGGGACGGTACGGGAGGGGCTGGGCCTGGGCGCCGACGCGCTGCTGGTGGGGATCGCGCCGCAGGGCGGGCAGCTTCCCGAGAGCTGGCGGCCCATGCTGAACGCGGCGGTCGACGCGGGGCTGCACCTGGTGAGCGGCCTCCACTTCCACCTGTCGGACGACGCGGCGCTGCGTGAGCGGGCGGAGGCGCGCGGCGTCCGCATCCACGACCTGCGCAAGCCGCCGGCGGAGCTGCCGGTGTCGACGGGGAAGGCGCGGGAGGTCGACGCGCTGGTGGTGCACACCGTGGGCACGGACTGCAACATCGGGAAGATGACGGCGGCGCTGCAGATCCGCGACGCGCTCGCGGCCCGCGGCACGCGCGTGGGGTTCGCGGCCACCGGGCAGACGGGGATCCTGATCGAGGGGTGGGGGATCGCGGTGGACGCCGTGGTCGCCGACTTCATCGGCGGGGCGGCGGAGCGGCTGGTGCTGCAGGCGGCGGAGGGGAACGACGTGGTGCTGGTGGAGGGGCAGGGCTCGCTGGTGCACCCGGGATATTCCGGCGTGACGCTGGGGCTGCTGCACGGGTCGATGCCCGACGCGATGATCCTCTGCCACCAGCCGTCGCGCGCCTGCCCCTGGAGCTACGGCCGCCACTACGACTGGATGCGCCTGCCGACGGTGCCGGAGATGATCCGCATCTGCGAGGGGGCCATCGCGCCGCTGCGCGAGTCGAAGGTGATCGGGATCGCGCTGAACACCTTCGACCTCTCGGACGACGAGGCGCGCGACGCCGGGCGGCGGCTGGAGGACGAGACGGGGCTCCCGGCGGTCGATCCGGTCCGCTTCGACCCCGCGCCGCTGGCCGACGCGATCCTGCAGGCGGCGGAGCGGAAGCAGGCCGTTACTGCATAGCTCTCACAGAGGACACAGAGGTCACAGAGAACCCATCTCCGTGACCTCCGTGTCCTCTGTGAGAGGAATGCCGTCACCAGGAGATCGTGCCCTGCTTGCTGGTGTCGACGCCCTCGCTCTCGCCGGTGCCGAAGAAGAACTCCTGGGTCTGGTCCGCGAGGAACTTGCGGGCCTCGGGGTCGCGGAGGTTCAGCCCGTAGTGGTTGATCAGCGCGGTCTGCCGCTGCAGCCAGACGTTCCAGCAGTCCTGGCACACCTCGGCGTGCAGCCGCTTCCCCAGCTCGTTGTTGAACGGCGCGAAGGCGAGGCCCGGCTTGGTCTCCCCGCAGCGCACGCACGTGACGTCGGCCATCTGGTTCCGTCCTGTTCGAGTCGATTGCCCGGACCGAAGTATACCGGCCTCGTCAACCGGCCACAAACCGCGATGCAAGCTCCGTGACCGACCCTCTCCCCGCGCGCATCGGCGACGACGGCCGCACCGCCACCTGGAACCCCGCCCTCACCCGCGCCGCCCACGTCCTCCTCCGCGTCCGCCGCCCCGACGGCGACGTCGAGGAGCGCCGCTCCATGAACAGCGGCCGCGCCCGCGTCCGCGACGGCGAGGCGATCGAGGCGGTCGTCCCGGCGGAGTAAGGCTGGATTGACGGGGTGAATGCATTTGCATTATTTTGTTGATCACCCCTGTATCTCAGGATTGGAGGTGTTCGATGCTTCTCAGCAAGGTGACCAGCCGGTCCCAGACGACGCTGCCCAACGGCGTCCGCAAGGCGCTGCGCCTCCGTCCGGGTGAGGACGCGCTGGAGTGGGAGATCCGCGGCGACGAAGCCATCGCCCGACGCGCGACCGTCCGGGAGGAGAACGAAGACCCGGCGCTGGAGCCGTTCCTGAAGCTCCTGGAGCGCGACATCGCCGAGCATCCGGAGCGCCTCCGCGGGATGCCGGATGGGCTGTATCAGCGGCTCCTGGCGGTCACCGACGGCATGGACGTGGATCCCGATGAGCCGATCGAAGGGCCGGTCGCCCTCTAACGGCGGGCGCGGCCGACGAAAGAAATCCGCTCCGGAGCAGGCTGCTCCCGGGGCGGATCTCGGTTTGAGGGTAGGCGGTTGGACCCTGCTCTTCCACCCACTCCTCCTGGATCAGTTCGAGCGAGTGGTCTCCGTGGCCGAGAAGGAGAAGGCGAAGCGGAAGCCCGGTGAGCCCGAAGGACCAAACATGAAGCTCGCCGCGGCTATGCGACGCATCATGCTCGTGGACGTACCGGAGGATCCTTCACGACCGGCATACCGGCAGGGCGGCACGCTCGGAGAGCACCTGAAGCACTGGCTGCGAGCCAAGTTCGGCAACGGACGCTTCCGCCTGTTCTTCCGGTACAGGCACGACGTGAAGTTGATCGTGTTCGCGTGGGTGAATGATTCCGATTCGCTGCGCACGTACGGGAGCAGCACCGACGCATACGCCGTCTTCCGTCGCATGCTCGGCGCCGGCAATCCTCCCGATGAGTGGGAGGCACTGGTTGATGCTGCCTCTGCGCCGGATGCGCTCCGCCGTAGCCAAGGGCTCTTTGGTGCCTGATCTGTTCCTCCGTGCCTCCGTGAGAGATCAGCAGTTGTGGATGCGGATCGCGCCGCCGACGATGACGAGCGCGACGTCGTCGGCCGCGGCTTCGAGCACGGGCTTGCGGAAGGCCACGAGGTCGGCGGGGGAGCCGGGGGCGAGGGAGGGGGTGGGGAGGCGCAGGCGGCGGGCGGCGGTGACGCCGACGGCGTCGAGGAGGCGGGCGTCGTCGAGGTGGCCGATGCGGCGCGCGGCGCGCAGCTCGTCGAGCAGGTCGCCGTCGGCGGTGAGCAGCGAGTCGCTGCCGAGGAGCACGTCGATGCCGGGCGCCAGCAGCTCGGGCGGAGCGGTGCGGCCGAGGAGGAACTCGTTGCTGGTGGGGCACCAGACGATGGCGGCGCCCGATGCGCGGAGGCGGCGGATGCCGTCCGCGTCGGCGCCGACGGCGTGCACGGCGTGCAGGCGGTCGTCGAGGTAGCCGAGGCGGTCCAGGTCGCGCACCTCGTCCGCCGAGAGCGGGTCGGTGCCCTCGGCGAGGTGGATGCAGAGCGGCTGGCGGGGATCGGTGGGGTCGGGCGCGGCGGCGCGGGCGAAGTCGCGCTCGAAGCCGAGCGAGTGCACCGTGCGGACGCGCGCCACGCCGATGGGGAAGTCGCGCTCGAAGTCCGGCTCCCACGGGTCGTGGTGCACCACGGTGGTGACGCCCGCGCGCAGGTTCTTCCACGCGCCGCGCAGCAACGCCTCGCGGCGGGGAAGCGCGCGCCCGGCCTCGATCTCCTCCGCGAAGCGCTGGTGGATGTCGCGCCCCCACTCGTACGCGTTGGCGTACGGCGGCGCGCCGAGCCGGCCGTAGTGGTTGCGGTGGAGATGGTCGTGCGCGTTGATCAGCCCCGGCCGCAGCTCGCCGTTGGGGATGCGGATCGTGGCGTCAAACCGGCCCTCGTCGGGAACGATGGTCCCGTTCTCGACGCCGAGGCTGAGGTTCGCCGCCTCGATCCGCAGTCTCATACCGAATCCAGCGGGAAAGGCGATTGAAATCGCGGGCCTCGGGTTTCCAACCCGGGGGAACGAGGCGGCGGCGCGCTCATTCCCCGCGGCGGAAGGAGAGGGCGAGGACGACGGCGAGGCCCTCGTCCTGCGCGAAGCGGTCCAGCCGGCCGGCGCGCGCGTAGAAGGGCCGCAGCGCGCCGTCGATCACCCCGTCGCGGCGCTCGGCCGGCGTCAGCCCCGCGGCCCGGGCGGCGGCGAGATGATCATCCACCGAGTGGACGTGGTGCTCGACGTCGTGCAGGGTGCCGGCGGCGTCGCGGAAGGAGCGGGTGTGGCCCGCGCGCGCCGCATCCGGGTGGAAGTCGGTGACGACGACGGTGCCGCCCGGGGCGCAGACGCGTCCGAGCTCGGTGTAGGCGGACGCGGGGTCGGAGAGGTGGCCGACGACCAGGCGGCACCAGACCACGTCGAAGCCCGCGGACGCGAAGGGCAGCGCGCGCACGTCCGCGGTGGCGAGGAGAGGCGACGGTGCGTCCGCCGTGGAGGCGCCGGCGGCGAGCATCTCCCAGGTGAGGTCGGCGCCGGCGGCGAGGGTGGCGCCCTCGGCGGCGCGGAGACGGCGGCCGGTGCCGCAGCCGGCGTCGAGCAGCCGCAGGCCGTGGAGCGGCGGCGTCAGCGCGGCGACCAGGCGGTCGTCGACGAAGCTGATCGCCGTCTCCTGCTCGTAGCTCGGCGCCCAGAGGCGGTACGCCGTGCGGGGCGGGAGCGGCGCCGCCGGCCCGTCAGCGGACGTGGACGGGGGTGCGGCCGCGGCGCTCATGCCGGGACGAGCTCCGGCGCGGCGGGGGAGACGGGGCGGAGGTGGCCGTACGCCTGCGAATCCTCCGGCTGCACCTGCGCCAGGCGCCGCACCGTCCGCAGCAGCGCGGGGTCGTGGAAGTCGCCGCGCTCCCAGCGGCCGCGCGCCAGCACCCGCCCGAGCGCCTTCCCCCACGCCTTCGTCCGCCGGTCGTGGATCGAGGGGAAGCGGCTCTCCATCACCAGCCGGAAGTCCTCCACCCGGGTGCGCAGCGCGCGCTCCATCCAGGGGACGCGCGGGTCCTCGTGCGTCATCCACTGCACCCATTCGGGCTCCGTCCACTCCTCCAGCGTCGTCGGCGTGCCGGCGAGCGCGTCCACGTCGCCGTAGGTGCCGCGGCGCTGCGGAGTGGGCGTGTAGTAGTAGGTGATCAGCTCCATCGCCGGGTTGATCCCCTTCAGCCTGCGGATGAAGCCGAGCGTGGTGTCGATCTCCTTCTCCGGGTCGTCCGGCCCGCCCAGCACGAAGGAGAACTCGGGGATGATGCCGTGCTCGCGCGTCCGCGCCGCCACCTCCAGCGTCTGCGCGGTGGTGAGCGTCTTGTTCATCTTCTTCAGCACCTCGTCGGAGCCCGACTCGGCGCCGAAGAACACCATCCTGAGCCCCGACCGCTTCAGCGCGCGCCAGGTGGCGTCGGAGAAGCGGAGCATGGCGTCGATGCGCGCCTCGCACCACCAGGCCATCCGCAGCCGCTCCATCCGCTCGGCGAACTCCAGCGCGTGGTCCTCGCGGAGGAAGAAGTTGTTGTCGTAGAAGTGCACGCTGTCCATCCCGTACGCGCGCTGCAGGAACTCCAGGTGCCCCACGGTGCGCTCGGCCGACTGCTGCTTCTCGCGGCTGCCGAACACCGAGATCACCCCGCAGAACTTGCAGCCGTACGGGCAGCCGATCGACGCCTGGTACACCCCCGAGCGCCGGCCCAGGAAGGTGGGATGGAGATAGTCCTCCACCGGGACCTTGTGGTACGCGGGGGAGGGGAGGTCTTCGGGGCCCACCCAGGGGCGCTCGGGGTTGATGCGGTGCGTGCCGTCCGCCTCGCGCCAGGCGAGCCCGGCGACGGTCGATGGGTCGCGGGCGCCGTCGAGCACCTCCAGCAGCTCGCGGAAGGTGTGCTCGCCCTGGCCGCGGATGGCCCAGTCGACGTACGGCGCGTTCAGCACCGGCGCGGGGTAGAGCGAGGCGAAGTTGCCGCCCCACACCACCTGCACCTCGGGGAAGCGCGCCTTCACCTGCCGGGTGAGCGGCACCGCGCTCACCAGTTGCGGCCCCGGCATCACCGTGAAGGCGACCACGCGCACCGGGTCCGGCCCGCCGCGCCGGCTCTCGACGTGCCGCGAGATCTCGGCGAGCGGATCGACCGACGGGCGGTTGCCGTCGACGATCTCCCACTCCGTCCCTTCCGACAGCGCGGCGCCGACGGCCATCAGCGAGAGGGGGAAGCGCCGGTTCTTCGGACGGGTGGCGCGCGGGTTGACGAACACGATCATGGGACGGTGCACTCCCAGAGGTCGAAGCGGGACGGGGCGCGGCGGCGGCGCAGCAGGGCGACGAGCGGCCGGGCCTCGTAGCCGAGCGGATAGCGGACGCGGTGGCGGGTCCAGCGCAGCCCCAGCGGCGCGGACGCCTCCGCCAGCCGCGCGCGGGTCAGGTACTCGATGAACGGCAGCGACACGAGCGCGTCCGCGTGCTCGCCGAAGCGCTCGGCGGCGTGGCGGCGCTTCTCGGCCACCATCGCCTCGCCGTCGGCGGCGCGGCGGTAGAAGGGCGAGTCGAGGACGGCGATCCGGCCGCCGGGGCGTACGGCGCGCACGGCCTCGCGCAGGGTCGCGGAGAGGTCCAGCGCGTAGTGCAGCGCGGCGTTGAACACCGCCAGGTCGTACGCTCCCCCGCGCACCGGCAGCGCGTCGAAGCTGGCCACGGTCCGCCGGAACGGCTTCGGGAGATGGGGATCGTACCCGGCCGCCGCGCCGAGCCCATCGACCGAATCGTCGCGCACGTCGACGGCGGTGGCGTCGTGGCCGAGCAGCGTCGTCCGGTAGGACAGCCAGCCGTTCCCCGCGCCCAGGTCGAGGATGCGCAGGGGGCGTCCGACTTCCCGCGCGAGCGGCGTGAGCACGCGCGCCACGAAGGCGTCGTAGGTGCGCGAGCGGATGCGCCACTGCGCCGCCTGCGGGCCCGCGTGCAGGTACGGGAGCGCCAGCAGCTCCGCCGTGCCGCCCGCGCCGCGCCCCTCCGCCGCCCGGTGCGCGCCGTAGCTCTCGCGGAAGCGCGCCAGCGCCTCGGCCCGCGGCGTGGCGACGGCGCTCACCGCGCCTCCTCGGCAGACGGGGACGCGGCGTCCGTGCGCTCCAGGTGGAAGAGCAGGTGGTCGCCGAGGCTCGCGAGGGGGGCCGCCGCGGCGCGGTCCAGCGCCTCCAGCGCGCCCAGCAGCCGGGGATGGCGCGAGATCCACGGCTCCGCCGCGCTGGGGGGGACGAAGACGCCGATTCCCCTCGTCCGCCGCAGCCGGAACCAGGGCGCGAAGGCGCGGGCGATCTCCGCCGGACGGTGGTAGCGGACGGTGAAGTGCTTTCCGCCGAGCCGCGCCGCCACCTCCCCGCGCGCGAGGCGGCGGACGGCGGCCCTGGGATTCCGGCGCAGGAGCTCGACCACCACCTCGCCCGGCGGGAAGGGGCCGAAGAGCACCAGCAGCGCCGGGGCGCCGGGGCGGAGGAGCCGCGCCAGCCCGCGCGCGACCGGCCGCAGGTCGGTGACGCAGTTGAGCGCCGCGAAGTTGGAGAAGGCGCCGTCGAAGGGCGGCTCGTCCGCGGCCTCGCGCCCGGCGGCGAGCGACTCCATCTCCTCCGCCGGCCAGACCTCGGCGGCCGCCGGTGCCGCGCGGCCCGCCAGCTTGGGCCCGGCGATGGAGACCATCGCGGGCGAGGCGTCCGTCAGCAGCACGCGCCGGCCGCGGTCCGCCAGCCAGGCCGCATCCTCCCCCGTCCCCCCGCCCAGCTCCAGCACCGACGCGCCCGCCGGGAAGGCGCGCAGCAGCTCGCGGCGCACCGCCCTCCGCTGCGCCGCGACGCTCAGCCACGCGCCGAAGCGCGCGTCGAACGCCGGCGCGACCGCGTCGAACGCCGCGGCCGCGGGCGGGAGCGCGGGGCTCGCGGCCAGGCTCACGCGGCCGCCTCCGCGGGCTCCGCCAGGTGTGCGGCTTCGTCCGCCTCCAGCTCGGCCCAGAGCGCGTCGAGCGCGGCGCGGTCGGCGCCGGGGCGCGCCTCGTCGTGCAGCGCGCCGCGCAGGCGGCGGTAGAACTCGGTGGAGTAGGTGCCGCGGAAGAGCATCGCCAGGTCGTCGGTGTCGCTCCAGTTCTGCTTGGCGCCGAGCTGCACGCGCACCCGCTCGTAGAACTTGGTCCCCGGGAGCGGATAGGCCACCGAGACGCCGATGTCGTCCGGCCGCTCGTCGCGGATCAGGTCGCGCGTCATCAGCACGTCCTCCCACTCCTCGCCCAGGTAGCCGAGCTGGATGAACCAGCAGGCGCGGATGCCGTGCTCCTTGAGCACGCGGGTGGCGGTGCGCACCTGCTCCACCGTGGTCCCCTTGTCCATCGCGTCGAGGATCTTCTGCGATCCGCTCTCCACGCCCATCCAGACCTCCTCGGCGCCGGCGGCGGCGAGCGCGGCCACGGTGGCGGGGCGCATCAGGTTGGCGCGCGTCTGCATCATGAACGGCGTGCGCGCGCCGCGGGCGGCCACCTCGTCGGCGAACGCCTGGATCCACTCCGCGGTGAGGCCGAAGATGTCGTCGGCGAACCAGAGGTGGTCGGGCGCCACCGTCTCCTTCAGCCGCCGGATCTCCTCGGCGGCGCTGGCGGGGGAGCGCTGGTCGTAGCGCCGCCCGAACTGCGGCTTCGCGCACCAGTTGCAGGCGTACGGGCACCCGCGCGAGGTCACCACGTTCCAGGAGAGCCGCCCGTGCGCGCCCACCCAGGCGCGGCGGTACGCCTCGGCGTCCACCAGCTCCCACGCGGGGAAGGGGAGCGCGTCCAGGTCGCGCACGGCCGCGCGCGGGCGGGTGCGGCGCACGCCCCCGTCCGCGCCCTGGATCGCCAGCCCCGGGACCGCGTCCAGCGGCGCGCCGGGGTCCGCCAGCCAGAGCGCGGCCAGCTCGGGGACGCCGTTCTCGGGGTCGCCCAGGAGCACGCAGTGGGCGCCGGCGCCCAGGTAGAGCGCCGGGTGGTCGGTGGCGTCGGAGCCGTTGACCACCACGCTGCACCCGGCGGCGCGCGCGGCGCGGATCATCTCCAGCGCCGCCTCGCGCATCCGCAGCGTGCACATCTTGGTGAGGAAGTTGAAGCTGTCCTCCACCAGCGCCACCACCCGCGGCCGCGAGGCCAGGAGCTCCGCCGCGAAGGTCTCTTCGCCCTCGGCCAGCATGGCGTCGAAGAGCGCGACCCGGTGCCCCCGCTCGCGCAGCACCGACGCGGTGATCAGCGTCGCCAGCGGGGAGTAGGGCCGCATCTTCTCCGCCTGCTTCGCGTCGAGGCGCATGAAGTAGGAGTGGGCGACCAGGATCTCGGCGGGTCGGGACACGGATCTCTCCATCTCGGGCTGGCCGTCGCGGGGGTGGCGAGCGGCCTTCGGTAGTCGTGCGTGTGGGCTGTCGCGGCGCGAGACAGCCGCGCCGTACCCGGTGACCCGCGCCGCTACGCGCGCGGACGGGCGCGGGGCTCTCGCCGGAGGAGCCGGTTCGCCGCCGGCCCGCCGCGCCGCGGGCGTCCAGGAGGTGCCAGGCGGTGCCTGCTCCGCCCACAAGCCTCTGGGAAACACATGGTTAGGCGCTCCCGCACGTCGCCTTCGCCACTCCCGCGACGGGGGAGAGGCAGCCCCTGGAGCGTCGACCGTCACCGCGCGTCCGGCACGTCTGCGTGCCGGTGAGAAAAGCAATCGGCGCGCCCGACAAAAACGTAAGATCATTCAGGCCGCGCAGGAAACCCGGGTCGCTGTGGGCTGTCTGCCCCACAACTCTCCTTGCCATGGGACGCAACCGCCCCTAAAAGTGGGACATGTGCGCCACGGTATTCGCTCGCAGAGGATGTGGGCGGAAATGCGAATCCGGGCGTAAGCAGTTGCAGAGGAACTGGATAGGTCGCGCGGCACGCGCAGGGCGCGGCGGTTGCCTTAAGGCGTGCCGGCAAGGCGACCGAGCGCTGCTCAGCCGGACGCTTCGCCATCTTCGCCGCCGGTCTCGGCCATCAGCACTCACCCGGCCGTACCTCTTCCGGCGCATCGCCCGCCTCCCCGCCGGGCTGCAAGCCCGTCCCGCCCCCCCGCGGCGGCACCCGTGCCCGAGCCGGTTCTCCACCGGACGGGCCGGGTGCCGACCCCGCGCCTCCCCGCAGTCGCCGACCCGACACGCCTGCACGCCGCCCGTCACCGGGTGACGCGCCATCCGCCGTCCAGCAGCGGCACCGTCGCGCAGCACGGGCCGCCATCGCGTGCCCGGCCGTGGATGCGCGCCTCCAGCACCGCACCCGGGGTGGCGAGCGCCTCGTCCGCCAGCGCTGCGGTGATGCCGGCCGTCTTCACCTTCGCCCGGCGGCTCCAGGGAGTGCCCGCCTGGCTCGCTCCCGTCCCCGAGTTGACGTAGATGAAGCGGTCGGCGGGCGGCCCCTGCGCGAACGGGCCGAGGATGTTCACGCCTGCATCGCGCGCTGCGGCGCGGACGGACAGCTCGAAGGTGAGCGTCTCGGCGGAGGCGTGCGCGGGCGGAAGGAGCTCGTGGCGCCCCCGCTGCACCGCGAACCGCACGCCCGGCGGCGGGTTCAGCACGACGATGCGGAGGGGAAGCTCGCGTTCGGGGGCCTTGCGCATGGTTGGTATGGATCGCGTCGTGCTTGCGGCCGCGTGCAGGCACATTGTGATATACTGCGCTCAGCGGCGCGGCAAGCGAAACGCACGCGGCGCCCCGGTTTCGAAAAACCAGGGCGCCGCCGTTCGGCCAACCGCGCGAGATCGCGTCCGCTGGTCGATCCAGTCGTCACCGGGCGACGGAAAACAGGCGCAGGCGACCGTCGCAGACGTCGAACACGATTTCATCCTCGCCGCTCGCGCGATCGTGCTCCCGCAGTTCCCGAACGAACAGCTTGGGATAATGCACGGCCTCCAGCGGGACGAGGTACACCTCGGCCGGGGCCTCGCCGCTCCCTCCCACGCCGAGCAGGAGGTACACGGGGACTTTCTGGTCAGCGGCGTAGCGCCGGTACCGGTTCAGGTGCTTCCACTCTCCCCACCAGAGCACGTCGTCCCAGAACCTGCGGCGCCACTTGCACTCGACCGCGTACCGGATTCGATCTTGTCCATCGCGGTATTCGACCAGCAGGTCCGGGGCGAGCGTCGATTCCGCGTACACGCCGTCCACGTACTTGTCGCCTCGCCAGTCGATCAGGTGAAAGGGCCCCGTGCCCAGCCTGCGGGCCGCCCAGTGCTCGAACTCCCGACCGTTGCGTTCGGACGCGTCGTCCACCGGCTCGGGCGCAGCCGCCGTGGCTGCGGCGAACCCGGTGTGCGCCGTGTGGCCTTGCGGCCAGGCATCGGCCGGCGAGCTGCCGGCGGTCCAGGCGCGGGCGACCGGGGCCGACATCCTCCTGGATCGGCCGCGATTCAGCACCAACGCTCCTGCCGCCGCGAGTCCCCCCGCCACCCACCACACGCCCGCGCCGCCGGCGGACCGCGGCTCCGGGGCCTCGTCGATGCGCACGTACCGGGGCAGGGCGCGTACGTAGCCCACCGTCGTGGCGCCGCGGCGCACCGCAGCCCACCCCCGGGTGTCGGGATGGGAGATCGCGATCGTCTCTCCGGGGCTGGCGTGGCCCACCACGGGGTACTCTGTGCCCGGGCCCGACCGCACGTTCAGCGGGCCGAGGACTCGCGCGCTCCGGGTTGGCTCCCACGTCGCGCGGGTCGCGGCGGCCACGATGGCCACGAAGCAGACTACCGCGACGGCAATTCGCAGCGGTGAGACGGAAGTGTTGCGGATCAAGGGTCGAGTGCCGGGAGGGTGGGGAAGTGCAGAGAGGCCGGGATGGAAACAAAAGGTTAGTCCCGTGAGGTGCGGCGGTCAAGGCGAGGCGCCGGGCCTGATGGATCGGGGGCGGAGAAGGGTGGCGGCAGACGGAAATCAACGGCGGCCAGTCGGCCCGTCTCGAATCAGCTCCGCGGGGCAGAGCCGGACGTGATCACCCGCTGCATCGCCTCGACGAAGCGGTCGATCTCGTCCAGCGTGGTGTAGACGTTCGGGGTGACGCGGATCCCCTCGACGCCGCCCCACTTCGTCGGGCTGGTGATGATGCGGTGCTTCGTCCAGAGCTCGTCGTACAGCTTCCCCGCTTCGATTCCCTCCACCTGCAGCAGCGCGATGGCGTACGCCTGGCCCGGCCTGAGGCTGGTGTGCAGGCGCACGCGCGGGTCGCGCAGCAGCGCGTTCGCCCAGCGGTCGCGCAGGTAGACGAGCCGCGCCGCCTTGTTCGCGATCCCGATGGCGTGGGTGAACGTCATCGCCTCGGCGACCGCGAGCGCGTTGGCGGCGGGGTGGGTGCCGACGTCCTCGAACTTGCGGATGTCGGCGCGCTTCGACTCGTCCGAGGCCTGCAGCGGCCAGAGGCCGGGGATCTTCTCCTTCTTCACGTACAGCATCCCCGTGCCGTGCGGCGCGTAGAGCCACTTGTGCAGGCTGGCCGCGTAGTAGTCGCACTCCAGGTCGCGCTGCGCGAAGGGGAAGTGCGCGAAGGAGTGCGCGCCGTCGACGATCACCGGGATACCATGGCGGCGGCCCATCCGCACCACGTCGCGAACAGGGAACACCTGGCCGGTGACGAAGCTCACGTGGCTCACCAGGATCAGCCGCGTCCGGGGCGTCACCGCGCGCTCGAAGATCCGCACCACCTCGTCCGCGTCTTCCGCCGGCACGGGCAGCGCCACCTGCTTCAGCACGATGCCGTCGCGGCGCTCGCGCTGCTGCCAGGTCTGGATCATGTGCGGGTAGTCCTGCGTCGACGTCACCACCTCGTCGCCGGGGCGCAGGTCGAAGCCGAGCTGGCAGGTCTGCAGCCCCTCGGTGGCGTTGCGGGTGATGGCGACCTCTTCCGCGTCGCAGCCGAACATCCGCGCCAGCCCCTCGCGCACCGTCTCGCGCAGCGGCTCCAGCACGCGCCACATGGTGTGCACCGGCGCCTCGTTGCTGAAGTCGAGGTGCCGCTTCATCGCCTCCTGCACCAGCGCGGGGCTGGGGCTCACCCCCGCGTTGTTCAGGTTGATGATGGCGCGGTTGACGGTGAACGCCTGCTGCACCGGCGCCCAGAAGCGCTCGTCGCGCGCGATCTCCTC